>JAGLSW010000194.1 GCA_023135565.1 Candidatus Aminicenantota bacterium
CATTCGAACGCACCGACCCCACTTTGTATAAAAAAAAAGTCCCAACCTATAAAGCTGGGACTTTATCCTCCGATGTAAGGCCCTCTCGGTCCGGCAAAGCAAAGCCGGATTAAACAACGGCCCTCCAAGCCATGGTCATTGTCATCGCCTCTAAAGTCAATGTTCATATCCTACGCCCTTATAATAATACAGGAATCCTAAAAGTCAATTGGACTAAAGTTCTAAATTTGGTTGTATAAGAGTTTTTCAAAAATAAAACTAAAGTTCTATCTTTACGGATAGAAACGCAAAAAGTCCTATGCCGGGAGCGCTTCTAAAATTCCGGTTATTTGCGTATTACTACTTTATATCGGTTGTTTTGGCGCTTTTTTAATGATTTTGGAAAAATCCGGGCCGACAGGGGACGGCGTCGCCTGCCAATAAGCCGCTGCGCGGCCCACCACGTGGGCGGGGTATAAGCCCGCGCCATTATCGGCGGTCTGTTCTCTTTTTCCTATCTTTTAGCCGCTCTTCTCTATATTTTTCCCGTCTCTCAGTCCGGCGGCGGCGCATCTCTTTCTTGAATTGATCTATTTTTATCAACTGTTCGCCGCTGAGCAGTTCCTTTAAATCGAGAAGATGATCGATGTGCTCGATCTGCATATCGGTGCGCAAACCGGCAATCTCCCTGATTTGTTTTTCTAATTTGGCGCGGTTGACTTTTTTTTCTTTGAAGAGGGAGTTGAGTTTTAATTCGAGAACCTTGATATCCGCAGTGCGCTTTATCGTCACTTCTTTCTGCATCTCCTGCAGCTTTCCGATTTTTGCCACCTGGTCCGCATCCAACCCGATGTCATCTTTCATTTTTAGCAGTATACGGGCGCTCAAAAGGTTCCTCTCCGCCATACGAAGACCATACTTCATGTGCCTGGTCATCTGCGGCGCCGCATCCAGCACAAGGGCCGCGGAAACCACCAGCAGGAACGCAAATAAATAAACCATTACTTTTTTAATCATTTTATCCTCCTCGAGTGATTAATTTTTTTTATTTTCATCTTTTTTAATTTCATCTATTTATCAACCTCAAATCTTTAAACAATTTTTCTGCTCTTATCTTGCAAAAAAACTTTTGTTATAAATTTTTCGTATTCACTTTTTAGAAGCCTGAAGGCACACTCCGATTATGCAGGAGGTGCCTGCGGGCAGTCCTGATAACACATCCCAGGAGGTTTATATGAAAAAATTCAAAAAAATATCAGGGTTTATAGTTCTCTGCCTGTTTTTTTCAACTCTTTTGTCAGCCGCGGAAACTACGATCCTGAAAAATGCCGCTATTTATTTGCCGGACGGTAGTTTCCAAAAGGACTCTTTTATCCTTTTGAAAGGCTGCAAGATCCAAAAAACCGGCCTGATGAAAGAAATCAGCGAGGAAATTTTCGACAACGAATACGACCTAACGGGAACTTTCGTTTACCCGGCTTTTATCGATCCTTTTTACAAGGGTTTCCAGGAGGAAGCGGAAAAAGAAGAAGAGCGGGATAAAGACAGCAAAGAGATTTTCGGCCTGGCTAATTTAGATCGGGACAAGCGGGCCCCTTTTGAAAAGAGAAAGTTTTTCATCGAAAAGCGGGTGATAGATATAATACAAATTAAAAAGTCCACGGCCCGCAAAATAATTGCCAAAGGATTCGCCCTGGTTCATGTGGTGCCCAATAAAGGCGTTATAAACGGAACTACCGGTGTAGTTTCCTTAATTTCGCCGGATTTGAGCGAAGCGATTATGGTGCCGGAAAAATTTATGTTCCTGCCTTTCAAGACAAATTCCCGGAACTATCCCACTACTCACGCCGCTTTGATGGCCGAATTAAAACAGTTAAAAGAGGACAGCCTCTATCATCAAAAGATGAAAAAATTGCAATTCTACCACGAAACGGCCCGGGAGAAATATAAACCGGGGTTAGATATTCTTTTTCCTTATTTTACCGGCAAAAAGAGGTTCCTGATCGCCACCAAGAATTTAGTAGAGCAGCATATGGTTGAAATCCTCAAGAAAGAGCTTAAAATCGACCCGGTGCTGGCAGTTTCGTCCGATGCCTGGCGCAGGAAGATTCCCGCCTCCGCGGATATTATCCTACCGCTGCGTTTCAAGGCGCCTATGATCAGCCGCTATGCGCAGATGGGCGACAAGCTTAAAAAAGAGGCCAAAGAGAAAATCTACCCGCAAAAAATCGCCGCATTTTTCAAAGCCCACCGGAACATCTCTTTGGCGGCGCCTGACAGCGGGGACTATGACACTCTTTTTGCCAACATCAGGCTGCTGTTGAAACAAGGAGTGCTTGAAGCGGATATCATAAAAGCCCTGACTATCAACCCGGCCCGGCTTTTAAATATAGAAAAGTTTACCGGTGAAATGAAGCCCGGCATGTTGGCCAATCTTATCGTTTGCGACAAAAAGATATTCGAAGAGAAAGCAAAGATCGACAAAATGTTCGTAGAAGGCAAGCTTTTCGATTTCAAAACCCGTGTAGGAGCAGGAAAACCGCCGGTAACGGACCTCACCGGGAACTGGAAGGTTAAAATCGAAAGTCCCATGGGCGGTTACCAGGTAAAAATGATTTTAGAGCAGGAAGGCAATGATCTTTCCGGCACACTTTCTTCGCCCATGGGCAGCGGTGCCATGGACATCGAGGAAGGTTATATCTCTGCTGATGAAATATCTTTTTCTTTTACAATAGATATGGGGAACCGGCAGATGACCGTAGAAGTTTCCGGTAAAGTAAAGGGCAAAAGGATCGCAGGGACTATGAGTCTCGGTTCTTTTGGAGAAGGCACTTTTGTCGCCACGCCCGACATGTAGGCAGAGGTGAAAAAGATGAACTCACAGAAGCTGTTAGAAATGGCCCGAAGGGCCTCAACAGAAGTTTTTGGAAGTCCAGAAACCTTTTTTCAAAAAGGTTTTTGGCCGCCGGAGGCAAGAATAGGAGACATTAAATGAAAAGAACAATAATCTTTATAACAATAATACTTGTGCTGATTATCGCAGCGCCGGCCCGGGATCTGCTGTTGAAAAACGGCGTCCTGTATACTTTTGACCGGGGCATACTAAAAGGTTTTGACCTATTGATTTTGCAAGGCAGGATAGCCGCCATCGGCAAAAACCTGCCCAACAAGAACAAAGTCGCCGAGATCGACCTGAAGGGGAAACATGTCATCCCCGGTATTATCGACTCTCACAATCACATCGGTATTTCCGGCGGCGTCAATGAAGTTTCGGAGAACATCACGCCGGAAGTAAAAATGGAGTATCACATTAATCCTGACGACACCAACATTTACTACTCTTTAAGCGGCGGCGTAACCATGAACCATGCCATGCACGGCAGCGCCAACCCCATCGGCGGTGAGAATTTCGTATTTAAACTTAAGTGGGGCAAGACCATCGAGGAAATGATGGAGAAAAGGACGCTGCGCACCCTGAAAATGGCGTTAGGGGAAAACCCGAAACGGGTGTCCGACCGTTTTCCCAACAGCCGCATGGGGGTGTTTTATGCCATAGAGAGGGCCTATAACGACGCCCTCCTGTACAAAAAAGAGTGGGACACATACCGCCGGAAACTCAACCGGACCAAAAAGAAAGACAGGTACAAACTTATTCCCCCGAAAAAGAATTACCGGTTGGAAGCCCTGTTGGACACGCTGGCCGGGAAGATGGTGATTCGCTGTCATTCATACCGGGCGGAGGAGACGCTGGGTTTGATCCGGCTGGCGAAAAAAATCGGTTTCAAGGTTGCTGCTTTCGAGCACATTCACCAGGCCTATCGCATTGCCGACGAGTTAAAAGCCAACGACATCGGCATCTCTATTTTTATCGACGTCTGGAATTACAAAGTCGAAGCTTCCGAGTTTTCGCCTTTCGGTCTGCGGCTTCTTTACGAGAAAGGCGTTGAAATCTCCATCAATTCCGACACCACGGAGATCATGCGCCGTTTATACATGGAAGCGGGCAAGATGCGCAGGTATGCGGGCATGAACGATTTAGACGCCTTAAAAACCATCACCCTGAACCCGGCCAGAATGTTGGGCGCCGCCGGTTTTACAGGCAGCCTAAAAAAAGGTTATGACGCCGACTTAGCGGTTTTCGACGGACATCCTCTCAGTTCCATGAGCAAATGTATGCTTACCCTCATCGAAGGTGAGATTTATTTCGACAGGTTGAAAGACAAGAATGCCGGTTTAAAATCGAAAAAGGTCGAGCAGCGAAAAAATCAAAAAAAGCCTAAAAACGAAGCCCCCAAAGTAGCTGCACAGCGGATTAACAAAAGTTTTGCGGGGGTCCAGGGGGCAGTTTTTCAAAAGAGCCCCCTGGTCGCCGAAGGCAAATAATCATTCGATATTAAAAAGGAGAAAAAATGAAAAAACTACTACTCCTGAGTTTTTTGTTATTTCTAATAATTTCGCCGGCAGCGGCAGCCGAGAACTTGATCGCTGTCAAAGCGAAAAAAATAGTTACGGTTTCCGGACGGGAAATCGAAAACGGCGTTATTTTGATAAGGGGAGACAAAATCGAAAAAGCCGGTCAAAATATAGCAGTGCCCCCCGGATATATCTTATATGATTACGGTAAATATACCGTATATCCCGGTCTTATCAATTCCATGACTTCCTTAGGTCTTTCCGGGATAGATTCTATCGACATGTGGCAAGACACCCGGGAAGAAGGCAAATACAAACCTCACCTATCTGTATATACAGCATTCTATCCCTGGAGCAAATTGATCCCCAACGCCCGGCAGTTCGGCACCCTGACCGCGGTGGCTGCTCCTTCCGGCGGTGTCATCCCCGGCAAAGCGGTGCTGGTGAATCTTGCCGGTTGGGTGCCCGGCGATATGTTCATCGAAAAAGAGCTGGCATTGATTGTCAGGCTGCCTGAAAGTTCGCGAAAGAAGAAGAAATCATCCGCCCCTAAAGTCAGTATGTCTAAAGCTAAAAAAGAGTTAAAAAAGTATTTCACCAAAGCGCAAAAATATTACCTGCGCGCCGGCAAAGGAATCTCCCAGGATTTTAACCCGGAATTTGAAGGCATGAAAGCGCTCTGGGCTGAAGGACTGCCGGTGATTATGTCGGCCAATTCCGCCGCGGACATCAGGTTTGCTATCAAGATGGGAAAAGAGTTCAAACTCAAACTCATTCTTTACGGCATATATGATGGCGAAGATGTATTAAAAGAGATCAAAGCCTCCGGTTACCCGGTGATACTGGCTTCCATGTACAATAGTAACCGGGATTGGGAAGACGGTTGTGATAAGGTTTTCCGGCTGCCCGGCGCTCTAACAGCCGCAGGCATCGAGTTTGCGTTTTCCACCGGCGGCGCTTCGTCGGCTTTCGATCTGCCGCTCCATGCCGGCCGGGCCGCGGCTTACGGGTTAACGCCTACCGAAGCGGTAAAAGCTCTCACGCTTTACCCGGCGCGGATATTGGGAATAGAAGACTACGGTTCTATCGCAGCCGGTAAAATAGCCAACCTGATCGTTACCGACGGTGATATTTTAGAGACTTCGACCTTAGTCAAAGGTGTTTTTATCAAAGGCCGGAAAATAAAAGGCAGAAGTTTTTTCCAGCAGGAGTATGAACGCGCCAAAGACAAGATTTCGGGAGTTAAATAGCATACAGCAGGAAGAAGCCTCCGGCGAGGGCAGCGTTCGGCATTCGAGAACTCTAACGATCTCCCTGCCGGGAGCAAATAAAAAAAAGTAACTATTCAGTTCCGGGAAAATCTAAAACAATCTTGCCTCCGGCGGCCCTGCCGGGTGACGCCCCCATTGAATTGAAGTTGGGGGCCAGCGGCACACCGCACCTT
>JAGLSW010000195.1 GCA_023135565.1 Candidatus Aminicenantota bacterium
CACCCGCTGCCTCTTGCCGCGAAGCGGCTTAACGCCTCCCCACGCACGTGGGGCCGCCGGAGGCAAATCCTTCATATTTCCCGGTAAAATAAGCGAATGACTTATTATTACCGGCTGCTGTTTTTATTTCGAAATATTTGAGAATTTCCTGCATAAAAACGATCCTGGAGTTGAATTTGTCCGGGATCAAGCTGTCAAACTGTTCTTTGGTAAGTTCGTCGATGTTTGCTTTATGAGACTTGATTCCCAATTCTCTGCGGCTCGATTCGTTTAAACCGGCCAGGTACCAGCTTTCGATCTCTTTGATGACTATTATAATATTATCTATATTTATATGCTTAAATTTTTTGGATAGAAGCGCCTCTTTTTTTTGGGTGACGCAGGGTGAATGATTAATATCGGCGGCCACGATATAGTCGGCTTTCATTGCCCGGATGCTTTTGATAAAGTTTTCGATTTTTTTAGGAGGCTGCACTGCGTACCGGTAGAAGTTGACGGAATCGTATTTTTTTTCAAAACCGGGTTTGAGAATACGCTCGAAAAAGCGTTGATCGTCATCGCCCTCGATAAGAATAAACAGTTCTTTGAATCCCAATATTATAACTCCAGCAGGTCCTGTATGTAAAGTTCGTCGATCCCGATCTCGTTTTCTAAGAAAATTTTGACCTTTTCTTTCTCAGCGGGCCTGCTGACCTGCGAAAAGCCCTCCTGGTCGCGGGCGATAAACAGCAGGTCTTCTAAGCGGGCGTGTTTAATGATTTCCGGGTTATGGGTGGTGACTATGATCTGTTTTTTTGCGGAGACTTCTCTCATTATTTCCACGATTTTGGAGATCAGGTGGGGGTGGATATTCCGTTCAGGTTCTTCGATGATAAGCAGCGGTTTTTTACTAAAATAGAGAGCAATTATCAAAGCCGTAATATTAAGGGTGCCGTCGGAAAGTAGGAAGGCAGGCATAAGTTTATTTTTAGAATAAATTTCTTTCAAATGTACCTGCAGGAACCTGTCTGCAAATTTTTGCACATCCAGGCCTTCGACAAAAGGCAGCACATCATTGATAAGGTTTAAAAACTGCTTCTTACTGTATTCATCGTGCATTATACTTCTGAGAACGATGGCCAGATTGCTGCCGTCCTCTTCTAATTCGGCCATACCGGTAATAGGTATGGCTTTTTTCGCCAACCTGGGATCGAAGTTGTAAACGGGAACACTAAGAAAAACATCGGGAAAATCAAAAGGCGATTTAAAATATGAGGTCTCGAGAAGCAATTCTTCTCCTTTCAATTTTTCAAAGTCTAAGGTAAGTCTGGTACGAATTATCCTTAACATTAACGAATACTCATCATCGCTTACAGCTTTTGGTAAATTATGATCTTCTCTTTTAACTTCTCCTTTATTATTAGTGATTATCAACTCCCCGGTTTCTTTCGTTCCTTTTTTTTGGTTCTGTCTTTCGAAATCAATTTTAATAAATAGTTTATCTTCAGTAATTTTAAATCCGGGCTTGCCGTTTTGAAATTCTAATGCAAACCTGTATACCATCTCACACCCGTCTATTATATTAAGCAAAGCGCTAAAATCGTTTGTATTATCAACAGTAACCTCAACTGAAAAGCTCCTATCTCCTCCGATGTTTACATTTCTCAAAAACTCACTGTCACCCTGCATGGATATGGCGTTCTCCAATCCATGATCCACTATGTCCCGGAGAAACTCGAAAATATGTACGAAATTCGATTTGCCGGACGCATTGGCCCCAATTACTATATTAAAATCATTGAGTTCGACTTCCAGTTCATCAAAACTCTTAAAATTCGTAACCTTTATTTTCTTAATTCTCATTCTTAATAGCTCCACATCTTTAGCACAGCTTTGTCAAAATCATATAATACCACAATAGCCTTTATTTTGCACTATCTACAGATTTCTTGCCTCCGGCGGCCCCTGCCGGGAGCCAAACTTTTGTAAAAGTTTGATCAA
>JAGLSW010000196.1 GCA_023135565.1 Candidatus Aminicenantota bacterium
CGCGTGGGGGGGCTATGAGCCGCTTCGCCGCAAGAGGCAGCGGGTGAGCGCTTTTGATTCTAAATAAATAGAAGCTTTGATCAAACTTTTTCAAAAGTTTGGCCCCCGGCAGGGCCGCCGGAGGCAATAGCCTGGGGCTGGAGCTGTCCCCCCCACCGCCGGAGGCAAATATAGAAAATTCCGGGGCTTGCATTTCTTTTACTTTTAATTTAAAATAACCCTATGATAAAAAGTAGGCTCACAACCGATATTACACCCGCCAAAAACTTAGACGAAATCTGGAAAAATTTCGATCCTATGCTCACCATGGACCCCAGGACGGAGTTCTATATACAGCGCACCGACCCGGAAATCCGAAAATTGTTTTTCGACCTTAAAAAATCACAGGGCATTATCCACGCTTTTCTCTGCGGGCACCGGGGCAGCGGCAAGACCACCGAATTAAACCGCCTCTGCCAGGATGAAGATATACAAAACAAGTACCATACCCTTTACCTGTCTATCCAGGATTTCGGCAGCGAAACAGTGCACCTGACCCACGACGCGGTGCTGCTGGAAATGGGCCTTGCCCTGACAAAACAGGGTAAAGAAATCGGGCTGCCCGCTCTTTATGAAAAAGAACTGGAAGATTGGGGCAAAGAGGTAGTGAAAACCTTTTTAAAGGACAAAAACGCATCGGCGGAAGTAAGCACAAAAGTCGGTGCCTGGTTCACCTATTTTAAAGCCCAGTTGGGTATCCGGCAGGAGTGGAAAAGAGAAGAAAAGCAGATTCTCGAACCTCGCGTCCAGGACTTAGTGGGTATTCTCAACCGCCTGGCCCGGGAATTCAAGAACCGCGGCGGCAAGGAACTCCTGGTGGTGGTGGACGACCTGGAAAAAGGAGATTCGGACGCTCACAGGGAGATGCATAAACGGTTGTTCTTAGAAAATTACGACACCATGGTGCAGCCGCGCTTCTCTATCGTATACACGCTGCCGGTTTACTTCCGGGCGCTGGAATCCAACCGTGTTCCTAATGACCAGTTGTATGCCTTTTCCGCCGTCCGGCTTTATGAACAAAAGAATAAACACCATATCAAACCGCCCCTGTGCACTGGCAGCAAAGGATATAAGCTGATGCGCGGCTTCGTAGAAAAAAGGATCGCTAAACCCGGCGATTTTTTTGCCCCCGGCGTGCTGGACGAGCTGCTGCGCATCGGCGGCGGACTTTTCCGCGAAACTGCCCGCGCCGTGCGGGAAGCAGCTTACCTGGCTCTGCAAGAAGGAGATAAGAAAATCGGCATGGCTCACGCCGAATACGTCTTTCACCAGGTCAAAAAAGAGTACCAGCCGGTGATTCGCGGTGATGCTGTCAGTATACTGAAGCAGGTGTCGGCCAGCGTACAGGGCTGGGTGCCCGGTGTGGAACCTTTTCTCCAGTCGCGGGCCGTGGTGGAATACGAAAATCATAATTTGTGGATCGATGTTCGTTATGTGCTTAAGTCCTATATCCAGGAAATAAAAATAGACGGGAGTCCCGGCCCGGCTCCGGGAGTGTAGAAAATGGCAGACCTGGTCAACCAGGTGCTGGACAGGCTGGAAAGATCGGGAAACATGAAGGCTCCCCTTTTTTTAATTATTCATTATGAGCATGAAACCGCCAAATTGGAATTTATCGGCAAACTGCGCCGGGAACTGGCTAAAAAAGATTGTAAAACCGCAAGTTTCGACCCCGCTCACCGCCCGGAACACCGGCAGGGCAAGCTCATCCCCCTGCTGACCGGCGCCGCTGGAAAAAACTGCCCGGCGCTGCTTTCTACCCTGCCGCGTTTAGAAGGTTCGGGCCGATTGGACCCGGTTTTCTTAGACTATTTGAATGTGCAGCGGGACAATCTTTTCAAGAAACCGCTGCGGCTGCTGCTTTTTATACACAGCGCCGACGCGGAACAGTTTATCCATGCCGCCGGTGACCTGTGGGATTTCCGGCATCATACGTTTTGGTTAGAGAGGAAACGACAGCCCGAAGGGAAAGCCTTCTGGCAAACATTAGAGGACTTATCGCTGCGGCTGCAACTGCCGAAAGAATCGCGGGAAGAGATCGAATCCCATGTCCGCTCCGTAAAAAAACTGGTGGACAAAACCGGTGATAAAAAAGAGAAAGCCGGCCTGCTGCTGGATTTGAGCCGCTGGTTGAATCGCCGTTACGCCTACGCCCTGACGATAGAGACGGCCCTGGAAGGGCTGGGCTTTATAACCGGGGAACGCACAAAGTTAGCCGCCGACCTGGAACATGAGTTGGGCTATGCTTTAGATAGCTCTGCCAACCTGCCCGAAGCCTTAGAGCACTACTTAGAGAGCTTAGAAATTCGCCGGGAAATAGGCGACCGCGCCGGGGAAGGGGTCACGCTGAACAATATCTCTCAAATATATGATTCCTGGG
>JAGLSW010000197.1 GCA_023135565.1 Candidatus Aminicenantota bacterium
ACTCCCAAAACTTTTCATGAGCGATACGCTTTCCTGTTACTCGAAAGCCCCTTACAGGCTGCCCGCGCCGCGGGGCCATGTTATTCTTTTTTTTTCTGACTGTTGACAACTACGGTTAGATGTTGTATTATGTATAGTGTAAGTATACATATTGTCCCTGGAGGTGAAATGTGGATGCCAGTGTAGTAGATTTACGATATAAAATGAAAGACATTCTAAAAGCCCTGGACCGTAATGAATCGGTCACCATCCTGTACCACGGGAAGAAAAAGGGAGTCATCACACCTGTATCTTCTAAAAAAGATATAAGTATCTACCGGCATCCTTTTTTCGGCATGACCGGGGATGACTCCGGCAAATCGGTGGAAACCACGATGGAAGAGCTCAGGGGTTCTCGTTACTAATGCTTTTCGATACAGACGTCCTTATCTTTGTTCAGCGCGGTAATACCAAAGCCGCCGGGCTTATAGAGAAAACAAAGGAACGTAAAATCTCGATACTCACATATATGGAATTATTACAGGGAGCCAAAGATAAGAAACAGCATAAATATACCATTGATTTCCTTAAGACTTTCGATTTTGAGATACTTCCGTTTACGGAAAACATAGGCCACCGTGCCGCTGTATATGTAGAAGAGTATTCTTTATCTCACAATGTAAGGTCCGGCGATGCCATAGTTGCCGCTACAGCCGTTGAGAATGGTCTATCCCTTTCAACCGCCAATGTCAAGCATTTCAAACATATAAAGGAATTAGACTTGATGATTTTTAAACCATAACCGTCCCCGGCAGTAACACGTTTAAATAAATGATGAATGTTGAGGAGAGCTAATTCGGTTTGAACGGCTCCACGAATATAAAAAAGATCAAGCGTAAAATATTTTTTTGGTTGACGTTCCCGTTGATTTATGCTAATAATAGTATGAGGATAAAATGACTGAAATAACAGTAAAGCTAAAAGATGAATTGATCAAAATTTATGGGGAGTTATTTATAAAAAATTTCATCGAAAAACAAGTTGAGCAACTGAACTTTAACTGCGCAGCGGATAAAATCGAAGAGCAAATGACACTCCCAAAAGAAGTTAGTGACTCCAGTGAACTGGATACCAATGATGAAGTGGCGACTATTGTCGAAGACAACTCAGCAATATTTAAACCCGGTAAAGGAAATATACTCGATATCGGGGGTTCGATTAAAGTGAGTGAAAGAGAAAAGCCTATTGATTTTGAAAAGGTACGCAGGGAAGTAACCGAAAAAATCGCCTGGAACGCAGCCGAAGAATGAAAGAAATATTTATAGACACGAATATTTTTCTTCGTTTCCTCACAGCAAGGGAACGGATTTTATTTATAATTGAGATATGAAACCGGTCAAGTTGGGACAAAATTTCCTGGTCAATAAAAATATCGCGAAAAAAATAGCCCTCGCTTTTTTTCCGGTAGACGGCTGCATCCTGGAAATCGGCCCCGGAACGGGCATCCTGACCGGTTTCCTGGTTGAATACCGCACCGGGGAAAATAAAATCTTTGCCGTGGAATTAGACAAAGAACTCTACACCCAAATCAAAACAAAATACCGGGAAAAGATCACAGTTATCAACCGCAGTATCTTAGACCTTAACTTAGAAGAAACCTGCGGGCCGGGCGACATAAACCTGACCGGCAATTTACCCTACTATATTTCCCGCGAAATCATCGACTGGGTGATAACTCAGGCCGAAAATACCGGCAAAGGAATCTTTATGATGCAAAAAGAGTTCGTGGATAAGTTGATTTTATCCCCGGCTGAACCGCCGCAAACTATTAGTAAAAAGCGGATGGCGTCCGCACCCTATGAGGGGCCTGGGAATCGCATCTCCAACCAGTCTGACAGAAAAAATTGCTCTTTTAGCAAACTACCGGGAGCTATTACTAAAAAAAATAACGCCCAATCGCTGATTTTCAACTACCTCTTCGAAGCCAGAAAACTTTTCGATGTCAGCCCCGGTTCTTTTTCACCGCCGCCCAAAGTCAAATCAACGGTTTTTTTATTCGAGAAAAAGAAATACCCGGCCAGCGAAAAAATCGACAGCGCAAGCTTTTACCTGTTTTTGAAGAATTGCTTTAAAAACAGGCGAAAAACCTTATTCAACAACCTGACCGCAGCATACCCGCCGGGACAAATAAACGAAATATTCGAGAAAACCGGTCTCGATGCCCGCTTAAGAACAGGACAGTTAACTTTGCCGGATTTTGTAGAGATTTTCCGCCTGCTGTAAAATTAACGCCCCTGTTGCTAATATCCGTACTTTCATGGTACAATGAACCTTTAGCGACACGAAACATTAGGAAGAAAAATGCCTTTCGACGATTTGTTTGGAAATAAACGTGTAAAACATATATTGACCAGCTACCTGAAAAATAAAGTCATCCCCTACAGTATGATTTTTACAGGGCCCGGCGCGGAAGACCTCACCATCTTTGCCGTGGCCTTTGCCAAAGCGATAAACTGCCTGAATAGCGAAGCTGATTTTTGCGGTGAATGCAGCCACTGCAGCGAAGTAGACCGGGATATTTTTCTCGATTTAAAAATTTTGGCCCCCGACGGCCAACAGTACAAAAAAGAACAAATTCTTTTCCTGGTTGAAGACAATTACAAAAAACCGCTGCGGGGCAAGAAAAAAATTAACATTTTAACCGAAGCCCATAAAATGAATGAATATTCAGCCAATGCTTTTTTAAAAGTACTGGAAGAACCGGCTTCGGACAATATCTTCATCCTATTGACCACCAACCTGAACGGCCTGCTGCCCACTATAAAATCACGCTGCCAACTGCTGAAATTTGCCATCCTGTCGCGGGATGAGATAAAAGACCACTTGATAGAAAAAGGACACGACCCGGAAAAAGCAGGCTTAATGTCCTACCTCTGCCAGAGTAATATCGAGAGCGTTTTAAGCGGCGATTTCGACGAATACATGGGACAGAGGGCCAGGGTTTTAAACGACCTGAACAAATTGATAACAGGCGTGGGCGTGGAAGACATACTGCTGGATTTTTACCGGCGCAGCCGCAGCCGGGAAAAGTTTATCGCCTATTTTAGATGGCTGGTGAATTTGATTTCTATAATGTTAAGAGATATAATGATACTTAAAATCGATGAAAACAGCAAAAATATAATAAATATCGATTATAAAGAGAATTTAATGAATCTAAGTAAATATATAGCCATCGAGAAAGTTCTTTTCCTGATCAGGAAAATGGAATTCCTATTAAGGGATATCCGGAGGAACCTTAACACCAAGGTTTTAATCCTCGAATTTATTAAGAGTTATACTTCAAAA
>JAGLSW010000198.1 GCA_023135565.1 Candidatus Aminicenantota bacterium
TTTGAACAAAACTTCTGTTTAGGGGAAAGCGTTCCTTTTGGGAAACTGGCACTTAGCAGCGTGGTGTGGTATCATATGCCCGTGAGACATTTCAAAAGGATAACGCATGCTTAACGGGAAAACACTTAATGTTCAAGGTTTGGCGGCATTCTCGCGGCGAAATGTGAAATATTTTATCGCGGCTGCCGCGGCGATTATTCTATGTATTATCGGCTGGGAAATATTTCGTTTCCTGACCGACGATGCTTACATCGCTTTCAGGTATATCAGCAACCGGCAGATGGGTTTCGGTTACACCTGGAATTTTCCTCCTTTCCGGGCTGTGGAAGGTTACACCTGTTTTTCCTGGATTGTTTTGTTAGATATAGTATGGAGCGTAACCGGGATAACTCCGCCCCAGGCGGCTAATTTTCTTTCTTTAGTGTTTTCCATCCTGTCGATTTTGATTACTATAGTTATTATAAGTAAACTATATAAGAGATACAACGAAAAAAAAGGTGTCCTGTTGTTGGGTTTTGCCCTGTTGTGGATTGTCACCAACCGGACGTTTTTGATGTGGACCAGTTCGGGGTTAGAGACTGCGCTTTTTAATTTTTTGATACACGCCTGGATACTGGCCGGGATGCTATTTAAAGAAAACCCGGCGAAGTATACGGGCAGGTTGGCTTTGACTGCTGCTCTGCTGTATTTAACCCGGCCCGGGGGGCTGCTTTTCGCTTTTTTTACAGTACTGATGGTGATTGCCGTTTATTACAGGCCCGGTCTTGCGCGGGCTGAAAACAGCGGGTCTAAAAAGTCAGCAGGCTGGTTATTAAGGCTGCTGCCGTTATTGATTATTCCCGTTCATTTTATTTGGCGGCGGTTGACTTATGGTGAGTGGCTGCCGAACAGTTATTATGCCAAGTATTCGTCGCCCTGGCCGCAGTCCGGGGTTCGGTATTTATTATCGTTTATGCTGGAATATTTTTTATGGGTCTGGTTGATTGTAATTTTAGTTGTCTTTCTAAAAAAATGGATGACCTCCGCAGCCCATGAGGGGCGCTTATCTAAGCAGAAAAGCGTATCGCTTAATAGAAGTTTTGGGAGTCCAGAACCCTTTTTCAAAAGGGTTTTGGCCGCCGGAGGCAGGTATGTATTATTTTTCCAGGTAGCTGCTATTTGTCTTCATCTGGGGTATTACACATTTATAATAGGCGGCGATCATTTTGAATACAGGATATACAGTTATTTGATCCCGCTAATTGCTATTAGTTTTGTCTGGGCGGTATTGGAATTAAAAATTCCCTCTAAAAGAAGTTTTATACTGCTGTTGGTTTTTTTCTTATTGAGTGTACAGATACCCTGGATTCATTGGGGTGTGAGCCAGGAGAAAAAAACCAGGGCGGAAACCTATAAGATGACGATTCCCGTGGCTGAACATGTGTCGGTAGTGCTCAGGCCCTATGTGAGAATTTTCGATAATTTGCAGACCTGGTTGATAGATCATTATGTGTGTATGAGGCACCGGGAACATAAGATGTTGATGGAGCATTTAAAGAGTTTTCTGCCGCCCAGGGAAGTGGGGCGGGATTTCTTACCCGGGGAGGAAAATCCTGTAGTGTACAGTCATTGTGCCGGGTTATCGTCCTGGGTTTTCCCCAGGCTTAATATCATAGATTATTTCGGTTTAAATGATTACGTGATTGCTCGCACGCCCCTGGAACGGGGGAAGAAGCGTGAAATGGCGCATGACCGGAAACCGCCGCCCGGTTATATTAAGGCGCTGCAGCCGAATTTAATCATCCGGATGGAAGGTAAGATCGAGTTGTACAAAAGAAAAGCGCCCCTTTCCGATGAAGAAGTCCGTTCTATCGAGAAGCGGTTTATTCAAATACCATGAAACTGCTTTGCCTCCGGCGGCCCTGCCGG
>JAGLSW010000199.1 GCA_023135565.1 Candidatus Aminicenantota bacterium
CGGCAGGGTCGCCGAAGGCAAAATATATGTTTAAAGCTAACGACATAAAATTTATGAAAATTGCGTTGAAGCTCAGTAAAAAAGGGCTGGGCTTTACCGAGCCTAATCCTTTAGTGGGAGCAGTGCTGACCAAAAACGGCAGTATCATCGCTTCCGGGTTTCACCGCTGCTGCGGCGACGTGCATGCTGAACGTGCCGTGTTAGAAAAAACAAAAGAAAAAGACACCACCTTATATGTGACTTTAGAACCCTGCGACCATCAGGGCAAAACGCCTCCCTGTACCGGTATCATTATAGACAAAGGGGTAAAAAGAGTCGTTATCGCCATGCAGGACCCCAATCCTTTAGTGAACGGCAAAGGCATCGAAAAGCTGCAAAAGAAAGGGATAACAGTAGATGTTGGGTTTTTGCAGGATACAGTGAAAAAAATAAACCGCCACTATTTGAAATATATCACCCAAAAGTTACCCTATGTCACCATAAAGGCCGGGGTTTCCATGGATGGGAAACTCACCGATAAATACAGGAAATCGCAATGGATTACCGGGCCGGGATTGCGGGAATTATCTCAAAGCCTGCGCGGTGAATTTTCAGCTATCCTGGCCGGTGTGAAAACCGTAATAGATGATGATCCCCAGCTAACCCTGAGAGAAGAAGCCTGGGAAAAGAAAAGACTCTACCGGGTAATTCTCGATTCCCGGAATATCTTAGATAAGAACCTGCGTATATTCCGGGAACAAGAACGGTTTCCTTTGATTTTATTTTCAGCCGCAAGCGCCGAAAACAAAGAACAGAAAGTAGAGAACCATTTTTTTATAGAAAGCGACGAAACAGGACTGGATCTCGACCAGGTATTAAAAAAATTGTATAAAATGGACATCGCTTCGGTATTGGTAGAGGGAGGCGGAAAGATAATCGACTCTTTTCTAAGCAAAAAACTTTACGATGAGGTGTTATTGTTTACTGCCGGGAAATTGATCGGCGGCAGAGAAGCCGTTGAACTTTTCCCTACCGGCTCCGGGTTATCTGAAGCTGTTCAATTAAAGCAAAAAGAGATAACCCAATTTGACAGCGGTTATTTAGTGAGAGGTTTTAAAGAATAATGTTTACCGGGATCGTTACCCGTATGGGAAAATTAGTATCTTTAGAAAAGGCGCGTACCCCCACCCTTACCCTACAGGCTGATTTGCCGGACAAAGTGCAAATCGGCGATTCCGTGGCTGTGAACGGCGCCTGTTTGACTGTAATAGAAATTAAAGGCAAAAATTACCGTTTCAATTTGAGCCGGGAGACATTGAAGCTCTCCAATTTTGGAGATTTGTCCCGGGGCAGTTACCTGAATATAGAACTGCCCTTAACCATGGCTGATTTTTTGAGCGGGCATTTAGTCAGCGGCCATTTGGATGGAGTTGCCAGGGTCAAAGCTGTCGCCGCCGGCAGTGAAAGTACGAAATTCTCTTTCATTTACCGGGATAGGGCATGGCGAAAATTCTTAGTGCAGAAAGGTTCCGTCACCCTGAATGGAGTGAGTCTCACCATCATGGAAGTCAAAAGTTCATTTTTTTCGGCTGCGGTGATTCCCCATACCCTGGCCTCCACCAACCTAAAATTCCTGAAAACCGGGGAAAGAGTGAATATAGAACTTGATTTAATGGCAAAATATTTATATAATATAACCCTGAATAAATAGCATCCTCCCAGCAGCCCAGGCAAATGTTCAGATAAGGAAGTAAAAATAATATGAGAAACAAGAATATAATTTCAGTACCTGAAGCTATCGAATATGTCAAAAATGGAAAAATGATTATCATCGTCGATGATGAGGATAGGGAAAATGAAGGCGATTTGATGATCGCCTCTGAAAAAATAACCCCTGAAGCGGTTAATTTTATGGCCAAACATGCCAGGGGCTTGATCTGTGTCTCTCTTACCGGGGATAGAAGCTCGGAACTGGAACTCCCCTTGATGGTGGAGAAAAACACCTCCAGTTTCGAAACCCCTTTTACCGTTTCCGTGGACGCCAAACACAACACCACTACCGGCATATCCGTTTTCGACAGGGCGGAAACGATAAAATGCCTGATCGATCCCGAAACGAAACCCGGCGACCTGTTAAAACCCGGTCATATTTTTCCGCTGCGGGCCAGGAAAGGCGGAGTGCTGGTCAGAGCCGGTCAGACCGAAGCCTCCTACGACTTGGCCAAGATGGCCGGTTTAAAACCTTCCGGCGTTATTTGCGAGATCATGAAAGATGACGGCGCTATGGCCCGGATGCCTGATTTGATCGAGTTTTCCGAAAAGTTCGACATTCCTATTATTACTATCGAAGAGATGATAAAATACAGGATTCAGCAGGAAGTGCTGGTAGAGAATGTAGCCGAAGCCACCCTGCCCACTAAGTGGGGAGGCTTTACCATCAAAGCCTTTGTGGATGCCATCCACAACGAATCCCATATTGCCCTGGTACACGGCGACCTGGATACTACGGACCCGGTTATGGTCAGGGTGCATTCGCAGTGCCTGACAGGCGATACTTTCGGTTCTTTAAAATGCGACTGCGGCAATCAACTGCAAAGTGCAATGCAAATGATAGCAAAAGAGAAACAGGGCGTACTGCTCTATCTTTTGAACCAGGAAGGACGGGGAATAGGGCTTATCAGTAAAATAAAAGCCTATAAGCTGCAGGAAAACGGTTTGGATACCATCGAGGCCAATATCGAATTGGGCTTTAAGCCGGACCAGAGGGATTATGGCATCGGGGCGCAAATTCTCCGGAGCTTAGGACTGCGAAAATTAAGAATCATCACTAATAATCCTTCTAAATATATCGCCCTTTCCGGGTATGGACTGGAGATCGTTGAGAGAGTGCCCATCGAGGTTGGATTTCATGAAGAGAGCATCAAATATATGAGAACCAAGAAGGAAAAAATGGGTCATCTATTGGAGAAAATATAAGGCATGGAAGCTCTACTGGAATACTTTTCGAACCTGAACACATCCGCTCAGGTCAAGTTTTTGAAGGCGGGTAAACACGAGGAATACCTCGCTTTAAATAAAAGAAGTAAGATCGAGTTTATCAAGACCATTTTGAAGCGCGATCTTTCGTCTAAAACCACAGCTAGCGCTATTAAGAGTTTGCGGGAATTGGGTTATAACGATAAGTTTTTTTACCGCAAGTTTTTATTTCATATCGACAATTCTGTTTCCAACGCGGCGAAAAAAGCCATCAATGAGTGTGCTTTGAAACAGGACACCGGTGTGATGCGGGCGGTTAATCATTTCCAGGAAGGCAGCTTAAAGGAAAGGATGGAAAAGATCGGTTCTTTTTTCAAAAAAACGAAAAGTTTGCAAGCAGAATTGATCATTTCTTTGCTAAAAAGCGACAACCAACAAATCAGGGAAACTGTAGTTAAAGGAATTTCCATCGAGCATGAACTCGATGACCGTAAACTGGCGGAAGCGGTCAAATCCGGTGTGGTCTGGTATGTGCGGGCCGCGCTGGTGGTGATTTTGCGTAATCGCCGCAGCGATCATTTATTTGATATAATCGACTTTTTATTAACGGATAAGAATGTGGAAGTCAGGTTGGAACTTATCGAAACGCTGGCCGGGATGGATAGAGATAAAGCGAAGCAGCCGCTGGAGAGATTGACGGCCGATCCCCTAATCTGGGTCAGGCGCAAGGCTCAAAAAGCCCTAACGCAGATATAAGGGTGCGGCGCACCCAGCCTTTAAGGGGTTCAACCTATGCTGTAAAAAACGTAGGGCGCGAGGGTAACCCAGGCCAGTACAAAAACCCAAACTCTGCCTTTGAGAATGTTATAGCCGTTGAGAAGTTTTTTCCAGGGGTGTTTCATTATGAAGCGGCCGAAGACAAACTCGAAAGCCACGGTAAGTCCTAACCAGATGAAACCGATAGTGATTGCTTGTGCCGCGGATTGGATTTTCCATATTTGGCTTAGGAGCCAGGTACAGAGGCCGAGGAGGATAATGGCCGTCACTGATGATATTTGGTGGGCGCGCGGTTCGCCGGTAGATTTTTTCCCTGATTGCGCCGTTTAGAATGGCGACAAGAAGCAGCCCTATCCAGGCAATAAAATATTTAATTATCATCTTATTTCGCCTCCTTTCAAAGGGTAAGTATACCGTCCGTTTTTTGTTCAACCGCCATGTATAACGGTTTATTTGACCAATGCATGGGGGAAATTAGGGCTTTCCGGGTTGACCACTAATTTTCTTTGAGCCGGGGATATAATCAAATCCATATCCTCCATAGGAACGGCGCCCAGGAGGACTTCATCTCCCAATAAAAGCGCCCCTACATAACAGTTCCTGTTTTCAAACAGTACTTCGATGGGCCCCACATAGGGGACCATTTGTTTCCGGCCATCCGCAGTTGTTACTTCGCGTTGATTATCGGATTTGAGTTCGAGCTGCAGAGCAATATGTTCCGGTATATAAAGCATCAAAGCACCTGTATCTACCATAGCTTTTACCGCTAAGGGTTTAAGCTCGGGCAGCCGTGGATTTTTAAGTTTAATTTCTGCATGAACATACCCCATGGGATTTACCTCCTGGTTAAGAAATATCATAATTAAGAAAAAAAGTCAAGTAGCAAGAACCTTCTGAGCGGATTTGTGTGAATTCGTGATTAAAAAAAGAATTGCTGCGCCCGGATATGCTCTTCTGCCTGGAATAAATCCCGGGCAGAAAAATCCACGAAACTGAAATCCTGCTCTTTCGTATACTCCGAAGGCACGGCAATCACATAACAACCGGCCCGTTTCCCGGCCCTGGCGCCATTGGAAGAATCCTCCAGCACGACACATAAACCGGGATCGAGGTTAAGTTTCCCGCAAGCTGTTAAATACATCTCCGGGTCGGGCTTGCCTTTTTCTATCAAATCGGAAGACAGCAGCACATCGAACTTATCACGCAGCCCCAACCGGTCTACCGCAATGTCTAAAAACTCCTGCTGCGCCCCGGTAGCCACAGCCAGTTTCATTTTCCCGTAAAAAGTGTCGATGATGCTTTCTAATCCCGGCATAGGCAGCAGGTCATTTTGCAGTTTTTCTCGCATCATATTATTTCTCATATTTAGCATTTCTTCCGGGGCAGCCGGGAGGTCGAACTCTTCTACGAATAGTTTTATACTTTCTATGGGTTTCCGGCCCATCATCTTCCAGAGAACCTCTTCCCTGAATGTTTTATCGAACTTCTCGACAATTTCCCTCTCTACCTGGAAATAGAGTCTTTCGCTGTCGATCATCAAACCGTCCATGTCGAAAATAATCGCTTTTTTCATTTTTTATTTACTTGCCTTCGGCGACCCTGCCGGGGGCCAAACTTTTGTAAAAGTTTGATCAAAACTTTTGTTGAGCGATACGCTTCTCTGCTCTAAAATGTCTCTCATAGGCTCCTCGCAAAACTTTTATTTAGCCGCTGCTGCTGCTCGTTTTTCAAAAACCGCTGCGATCTCTTCTTTGTCGAATTCATACACACTGCCGCAGTTGTGGCAGCGGGTCTCTACCGGGAAAGGGCCGTTTTTGGCCATATCTTCCAGGGTTTCTAAAGGCAGCCTGACTATAAATTGCCCGATGGTCTCTCTGCTGCAGCGGCAGAAAAACTCCACCCGGCGGTTGGCCGGTATCTTGGGCGAAAAAGGATGGAAATGGAGTTTGATAAAATCCTCGACATTGTGGTGCGAAGAGAAAGTTTCGCCTAAAGAAGGCAGATCGAGCAGCAGTTGTTCCAACTCTTCGATCCAGCGGTCGTCGGCCCCGGGCATGGTTTGCAGGAAAAGCCCGCCGGCCCCGGTAACTTCACCCTGCCGGTCGAATTTGATACCCAGGTTGAAGGCTGTCGGCGTTTGTTCCGATGTAAAGAAATAGTTAGTCAGGTCCCTGGCAATGCTGCCGTACTCTAATTTGATGCGTCCTTCGTAGGGCTGCTTAGCGAATTCGGGATAGTGGGTCACCACCAAAAAACCGGTGCCGAAAAAAGGCGA
The DNA here is from genome assembly GCA_023135565.1 of Candidatus Aminicenantota bacterium. Lineage (GTDB taxonomy): Bacteria > Acidobacteriota > Aminicenantia > UBA2199 > UBA2199 > JAGLQA01. Next base: position 6,008 of record JAGLSW010000199.1, read on the forward strand.
CAGGTCGAAACTCTCTAATGGTTTTTCGATAGGAATGGGATTGTTTTTCAGGCAGCCGCGAACTTCACCGTAGGTATTGGCTTCCACGGAGAGACCCTTGATAGGGCCTGAACATTCTATTTTGAAAGCAATGGTATCCCTGTCTTTCAGGTTGGCGGTCATTAAAGAGACGCCTAAAAAAGCGTGACCTAAGGTTAGGGTTTCCAGGATACCCAGGTCGTGGTTGGCGCGCATTTCGCGGATCATATGGGTGCCCTGGAGCAGCGCCCCGCGAACCTGTCCGTCATCCAGGACAAAATTATAGAGTTTATTATTTGCCCGGGCCAGGACGTAGTCTTTGGCGGTCATACCGGGAATTTTTTTCTTAATCATGGTTTATTATAAACAAAGTTCTCCCACATTTCAACCTACCCGTTAAAAATTATATAAATGTCGGAGAGCCGTTGGCGGCGGCTTAAGAACGCTTGCCGATACCGATAATAAAACCGGTAATTTTTTTGCCTTCAACCTTATGGTATTCGGGCTTGCACACGGAACCTACTAAAGTGCCGGTATCAAAAATCACGAGATAGCCTTCATCTGTTCCTTCAGTTTTTAAGTATTTACTCGATAACTGGATAATGCCTTCGTTTATTATCCCGGTCAAATCATCGTGACGGTTCACTTTTGTTTCTATTATGTATTTTTTTCCTTTATAGGTTAAAAGAACATCCAGTCTGCCCAAACCGCTTACCAGTTCGTAACGAAGCTCTCCTTCTCCTCCTCTTACAAACTGGTAAAGCCAGGCGGTGAGAAGGAATTGACCTGTCTTCTCATAGGGTTTTTTCTTTTCGTAAAAAGCGTTGACGCCGATCTGGGTAATATATTTTTCAAAATTGAGGAGAATTCTCTCCATATTAAGCCGCTCCCCGGGCAAAAGGTATCCTTGCAGGGATATATCTTCGTAAGCCTTGACCTCTTTGAATAGGGTTTTGACATACCTGGATTTATAGATGTTGTTGGCCACAACCGCATGACCGCCCTTATTTTTGATCAGGCCATACTGCTCTAAATAGGTTTGGTCTTCATCGTCGGGATTATACTCCACATGATCGAACACGATTTCCACGAAAGTCTCTTTGTAGAGTTTGACTTTTTCATAAAGATTGTCGAAATGGTGGTTTCTTTCTTTCAACAAGACTTGAATCGCTTTCTCCACATCCTGTTCGTCGATGGCATCGAGTGTTTCCGGCTTAATATTTATGGTAAGGATGGTGCCTAAGCGGTTCACCAACCAGGGCTGCCCCGCGCTTTCTTCGTAGACTCGTTGGACGGCTTTTTCGGTAAATGGCTGGCCGGTTTCCGCCGTATACTGCGCGTACAGGCGCTGAATATTCGTCAAAGAGAAAGGGGGCAGGTCTACTTGATCGGCAATATTGAAAGGCGACACACCGCCCACGATGAGTTTGGTGATATTCCTGATGCCGATTAGTCCCACGGAATAGAGGGCTTTTTGTTTTGCTTCTTTGTATTCCAGGTATAGTTCCCTTAATGCGGTCAGGAAATTTTCCAATTCGCTCATGGGGATGCCGTCGAATTCGTCGATAAAGATAACGATTTTTTTGAATTCGATAATCGAGTTTAGCTCCTCGAACAGCAATCTAAAAGAAATATGATCGCTGAGGTGGTGGCCGGATAAAAATTCTTGCACTGTTCCTATTTTTTCGCAGTTCACTTCTTTTAACCGGAGCAGCAATTGACTATAGATTTTTTTTTCGATCAATTCATAAAACCTGGCACTTTCAAGGCTTTTATAGTCCTGGAAACTTAATATAAGGGCAATGTATTGCGGGTCTTTTTGCAGTTCATCGCAGAATCTTTTCAAAAATGTCGATTTGCCGCTCTGTCGCGGGGCAAACATGGAAAAGTAGCGGCCCTGGTCAACCATGGTTTTTATGTCCTGCTTATAAGTATTGGTTACATTGTCTAAAGGAACGTAATAAGCTGAGTTAGGGTTGACAATTCCTGCCGATTCGAAAATCCGTTTCGGTTTTCGATAGCTCATTTGCTTTGTATGTCTTGTTTTTTTCGGCATATCTATATCTTATTGTAAGACGGTGCTTTTGTCAAGTATGCCCGTAAAATCGTCTCAAGTGTCCAACCAGCGGCTGTCGGCAGTATAAGCAATACCTTTCTCCAAACATAACTCCTCCGCCTCTTCGCTGAATCCCTCACGGGAAAATATGAAACCCACTACCCGGTCTAATGTCTCGATCTCCTTCATCTTTTTTAATTTGTTCTCAAAAGCCGATACTTCCGCCGCGGAAAATTTCTTCTTGTCCCGGTTCTTTACTTCACCGACGATGGAATAATTTCCCGCTTCCACGGCCCGGGCAAATATATCGACGCTGAACCCGGCTGCATATTCCGGCACATATCGATAACTCCAGGCACGATCGTATTCGCAAAATTCAAAATCCGCCGGCAAGTTATGCGTAATAGACTTCAACAGGGCGTTCTTTTCCCGGGCCCGGTACCGCAGTTGATCCAATATTAAGTACTCGGCAAAATAACCTTTTTTATAATTAAATTCACCCTGCAATTTGCGATACTTTCTCTTTAATTCCGCGAATGTTTTTCGATATTCTGTTTCGATCCGTCTTACTTCAAAATGTTCGATCTCCTTCTGGTAAACGGCGCGAAACACCTTGCCGAAAATATTATCCTGTACGCCGCGGTAATCGAAGTTCGAACTGCCCTGTTCGATGATGTCGGCCCGCACCAGGGCTTTTAATTTTGTCTCTAATTCGGCATCGTTCATATCTAATTTTAATTTTTCCAGCAGCTCTCCGCGGGTCACTTCCCGGTCTTTGTTCTTGCTCAGGTAAAGCACGATGTTCTTGGCGTACCTGTCGTTAACACGCTGGAAAGCCGCCGATACATACTCCATCCAGGTGGACTTGATCTCCCCCCGGTCGTTCAGGGTTTCGAACTCCAGGGTTTTAACCAGCCCGTCCGTGGTGGCGATGTCCTTGCCCGGAAAAATGGAGCGGATAATGGCGCTGATATAAAAGGGACTGCCTTCCGTAATGCGGGTAATCAAATAAGCCGTCTCCTCGGTTACCGGTATATCCTGGAAACGGGAATATTTGAATACCATTTCGACGGCTTCTTCAACGGGCAGGCCGCCGAGGAAATAGAACCTGAACCGGGCCGGCAGCTTCATTCTCAATTCGTTCATCAACCAGCCCACCCAACTGCCCGAAACCAGCAGCGGTGCGATTTTGCTTTCCGCTGTGCTCATATAACCGCCGGACATTTTTGTGTACAGGTTGGTCAATTCTTTATCACGGTATACGGTGCTGTTTAAGAACTGGAATTCATCGATCATCTGCACGATAAATTCATTTTTTTTGTAAGCAGTGTTTTTCGGGGCATTGCGCACGATCCTCCACAGCGTATCGTAATATCCGTGTTCCAATGCGTTTTCCACGCTTTCGATCGTATCGATTAAATAGTCTAAACCTTCTTTCGCGGCTTCTTTTTTTGCTGTTTCGAGACTGCTCTCTTCCACTGAACCGAGGTATTCGATTTTCCTGGTTTTGAAGGCCATGTACTGGTAAATAAAAGTAAGAAAAAATTCGATGCAGAAATCCACCATCCACACCCCGCCCTCTTTGATCTCGTAGTAAAAGGGAATCACCCCGTTGTTTTTATAAAAGGTAACATTGAACAACCTCTCCATCAGGGCTGTTTTTCCCATTTTCCTACGCGCCATAACGGCGGTGCTTTTAGATAGCCGCCTTTTGATATCTTCGATCCACTTTAGAAAAAATTCCAGTTCCTGCTGCCTGCCGGTAAAAAGGTACGGGTCGCCGATGCGTTCTTCTAAATAATATTCCATGCGTTTGTCCTAATAGGACTATGTACCACAAATAAGAAAAAATATCAAGACAAAAAGCCGTAAAAACCGGGAAAACAGGAAGCGGCGAGTTACATTGTTTCCGGGTTAATTTAAAATTTTATCAAAAAATTGAGTTCTACCTCTTGACATTTCCTGCGAAGATTCTTATTATATTTACCTTAATATAAAGTGTTTTTTTAAGACTATAAGTTTAAAAAAAAACCATCTGACGGTGGGAACTTGAAATATGTAAAAAATGTTTTTCATTACCGCCATGTAATGGCATTAATACTAACATAGGCGTCTAATTCCGGGATAGACAGGGTTGTCAACGGTGAGAACAGGACGCTTAATGAGGAATAAAATGGCAGAAGATTATTATAGAATTTTAGGCGTTAGCAAAAAAGCTAGCAAAGAAGAACTTAAAAAAGCATTCCGCAAACTGGCGATGAAATATCATCCCGACAAAAACAAAGACGACAAAGCTGCGGAAGAACAATTCAAAAAAATCAATGAGGCCTACGCTGTCTTGAGTAACGACAAAAAAAAAAAACAGTACGATATGTTCGGAGCGGAAGGTTTTTCCAGGCGTTACTCACAGGAAGATATTTTTAAGGAATTCGATTTTAAAAATATTTTCCGGGAATCCGGTTTCGGTGATATTTCCGGCGGCAGCGGTGGTGACAGCTTCATTCACAGGATATTCGGTAACATGGGGAGATCCAGGAGCAGCTCTTCCGGTTTTGATAATCCCTTTGGCAACGGCGGGTTTTCCGGTGGCAGCCGGCAGTCGCGCCAGACCCCGCAGTCTACCGAAACGGAATTGCATATCAGCTTATTGGACACGGTGCAGGGGGCAAAAAAAAGAATTTCCTTAGATACGGGCAGCGGCATCGAGACTGTTGATATAGCTATCCCTAAAGGCATCGAAGACGGCCAGAAATTGCGTCTTAAAGGAAAAGGCCCGGGCGATCCTTTTTCAGGCCAAAGAGGAGACCTGTTCTGTAAAATCATTATAGATCCCCACCCGCTGTTTAAAAAAAAGGGGAAAGACCTTCTCGTGGAAAAAGAGGTCAAATTAACAGAATTAGTGCTGGGTGGCAAAGTTAGGATTTCCACCATCGACAACCAGGAGATCGAACTGAGGATTCCGGCCAACTCGAAAAACAATGCCATGCTCAGGATTAAAGGCAGGGGGATTCCCGGTACCAAAGGCAGTCCGGGAGGCAATTTGTTGATCAGGCTGCAGGCAAAGTTACCGGACAGTCTCGATGAGGTCCAGCAGAAGTTATTCGAGGAATTGGCAAAAACAGGGGTGTAGTAAGCAGCTTTCAGCTTTCAGTTGCTCCAGTATTCCAAATGCGGCAATATTTTTTGTAAGTGTTCAGTTTTAGAAAAAGAAAAATTCAAAGCTTTTATAGGGGGCTTTTCGCTTTTTTAAACAAAA
>JAGLSW010000002.1 GCA_023135565.1 Candidatus Aminicenantota bacterium
TTTCCAGGTAATTCTCCCCGGGGGAGAAGACGGGTCTAACATGGGTGATATAACCGGAGAGTAATTCCTGCATACTTTCGAAACCGGCATAGACGGAGGCTTTTTTCCAAACTGTAAACCTTTCATCATCCACGTAGAACCAGGAGCCGTCCTCCCGGTACTTCAAGGGCAGCTTGAGCCGGGCGATGCCGGTTAACCTGTGGTCTATTTCCACTTCCACGCTGGAGAGGTCAGGGTAGATGTCTTTAGCTGCCTCATCTTCGATCACTATTTCAAAATACTCAGTTTCCATGGTATTCCAGGCTGAGAGGAGGGATGACGATTTGCTTGCCTATCCTGCCGGTATCCGCTGTTTCGACCGGGACAAATCCTTCTCCTCTTACAACTTCTTCTATGTCATCCCGGGAGAGGTTCAATTTATTATAAGTGACAACCACTGTGTCTTTAAGGGTTTCGATATTCACTTCTACCTGGACGTCCTGTCCCCGGTCCGGGTCATAATAATCGACCTTCTTTTTTTCCAACAGGGTTTCCTGTTCCAGTACCGCGCTCCTGACCCCGGTTTGCCGGGTAAGAGCGTCGATAAGTTTATACCAGGGTGGCGCGCCGGTTTCACTCCCGGCCCCGTAAATTACCGTAAGCTGGGTGGTTACTATAGGTTCCCTGCCCACTAAGGCCAGGGGCGACTTGAAACCGGTGTCGGCATCACAGATATGCCACCACTTTTGCGAGTCTTCATAATACTTGAATGCCAGGTGGTCGAGACGCTCGCCTTGCTCCAGCGTATGCAAAAAATCACCGCTTACATCCGGCCGCAGCCGTATGAGCACAGAACTCTCGGTACGCCCCCGGGCATCGGTAGTTACGATTTTATCCAAATTAATATGCCGCGATTTTTTGGAAAACATTACTCACCTCTTCGATAGGATTCATAGGACAGGTAGGGCATATAGTGTTCAAGGCTTTTGCTTTTCGTTTTTGCTTTTTCGTTTTTCATTTTTAATTTATAGTTTATAATTTATAATTGTTTTTCACCCGGGTATCACTACATTGGCCATTTTGGTTATGTTGGAGAGATTTAAAAGGGCCATGGCTTCTTGCATTACTTTGGAATATGTGTAAGGAGTATTCTTGCCTTCGATTACGGACAAGCTCACCGATATTTCAGCCCGTACCGGGTTCAACCAGGTGCTGAATTCGGTTTCCGAGATGCTGAGACTGTTGATATTTACCGGCAGCACGCGCTTGATCCCCCAGATAAAAAGAACCATCGGCGGATTTTGCTTTTTAGTAAAACTATACCCGTCGTCTGATCTCAACAATGATCCCAATGCCGCACCGACGCCGACTTCCTCTTTCGGGTGCGCCATCATTTCTAAAGCAGCCAATTCCGGCGCTATTCCGAAATGACCGGTAGTCTCACCTTTATCGAGAGAATCCGTGGCATCTAACCGTAAATCGAAACTAATGGTTTCCTCGTTCACGGTTACCTGCTGGTTTTTCTGTATGACCAGTAAGGAGTTCGTTTTGTGAAACTTGCGCAGGCCGTCTTCGCTCCCGGATATGTCTTTATTGGGTGCAGAAAAAGAAAGACTGCGGCTGCGACTCAATTGATCGGGGTTGAATTGAAAAACAACAAATAAAGGCGGGACACTCAACCCGTATTCCACGAATGCTCCACGTAATATTTTCGGTTTGTTACTGAATCCGCTCATTTTTGGCCTCCGGCGGCCCTCCGGGGGGTCGCTTTT
>JAGLSW010000020.1 GCA_023135565.1 Candidatus Aminicenantota bacterium
GCAGGGCCGCCGGAGGCAAGGCAAGAAAAAAAAGAACCTATAAATGAAACTGAAATCACCCAGCCGGTTCTTTTTGCTTTCGAGTATGCGCTGGCGAAATTGTTAATGGCCTGGGGTATCGAACCCACAGCCATGATCGGTTACAGTTTCGGTGAGTATGTGGCAGCCTGTCTTGCCGGTGTGTTTTCCCTGCAAGATGCCTTAAAATTAGTGATAACCAGGGGACAATTGACCCGGCAGACCCCGGAGGGCACTATGATCAGCGTCCCCCTGGCGGTAGAAAAGCTGCAGCCCCTGCTGCCCGGCGATTTATCTTTAGCGATTGTCAATGGTCCCACCTGCATCGTGTCGGGCTTGCGCGAAGCGGTGGAAGCCTTTGCCCAGAAGATGAAAGAGCAGCGGGTGATGTGTGTGCCGGTGAACATGTCCTATGCCATCCATTCGCAGGTGATGGAGAGCATCAGGCCGGAGTATGAGAACAGTTTGAAAGAGATTGCTTTAAATAAGCCCCAAATACCCTATATCTCCAATGTGACGGCGCGCTGGATTAAAGACCGGGAAGCAGCCGATCCGCGCTATTGGGGAGATCATCTATGTTCGACAGTAAGGTTTTCCGATGGTCTAAAAGAACTGTTAAGAGAAGAAAATGCCATATTTATAGAGATCGGCCCCGGCCGCATATTGGGGATGATGGTACGGGTGCACAGTCACAAGAAACCCGGCCACATGATTCTCAATACGGTGAAACACCCGCAGGAAAAAGTTTCCGATGACTATTTCCTGTTGGACAAAGTGGGTCAATTGTGGGCGAACGGTTGTGAAATCGACTGGGCCGGTTTTTATGGAGAAGAGCGGAGATGCCGTATCTCATTGCCCGGTTATCCTTTTTCCGGGAAGCGATATTGGTTCAACCCCGATGTGTTTAAAAGCGCCGGCAGCCTGTCGTCGCTGTCGCAGGCGCTGCAAAGCGCACCCGGCAGCGATGAAGAGGAAGCCGAAACCGGGGTTGAAGCGGAAGAGCGCGAGTATGTGGCTCCCCGTAACGAAATTGAAGAGGCGATAGCGCAGTTATGGCAGAAGCAAATGGGGATTGCGAAAATCAGTATCCATGATGACTTTTTTTACTTGAACGGCAGTTCGCTGGTAGCCACGCAGATACTGGCGCGTATGCAGCAGGACTATGAAGTTGAGATACCCATCGAGAAATTTTTCGAGGAACCCACCATCGCTCATCTGGCAGGAATAATCAAGAGGATAAAAGGCGGCGGTTTGTAATTTGTAATTTAAAACGATAGGAGAAAAAATATATGACTAAAAAATTGTTGTTCTTAATTGTGCTGACACTGTTTTTATACAGCAGTGCGGCGTGGCCGGTAGAATATCAGGCTGACGGCAAAATAATCATCCCCGATAAAGTCACCGGGGAAATAACCATCGACGGAAAATTGCATGAAGCAGTGTGGCAAATACCACCGTTGGACAAAGAATTCATGTCCTTGATTCCCAATTACGGCAATCCCCTGGGGCTAAAGACATTGGTATGGGCAGCCTATGATAAAGGAAGTATTTATTTTGCTTTCAAGTGTTTCGATCCCGAATCGAAAAAAATCAAGTCATCCATAGCGCAGCGGGATAAAATCTTTAACGACGATGTGTTTGGCGTTTTGCTCGACGCCTCAGGTAATAAACAGGGGAGTTATGAATTTTATACCAATCCCAGGGGCATCCAGATGGACTCACTAAATTCTGCTGTCAGCGGTGTGGATTTTGAACCCGATTTTGTCTGGGAAAGTGCGGGGCGGATGATCCCCGAAGGCTACCAGGGAGAAATACGAATCCCCTTAGAAAGTATTCGTTACCAACGCGGTAAAAATAAAGAAGTCAAGATGAGGGTGATGTTTTACCGCGGGGTGCCTCACCGGGGCGTGGTGGCCACCTGGCCCGGTATTGAAACCGGGCAAACAGAATATAATTTTATGGCATCTCTCCTCTACCATGATCTCAAAAACACCCTTAAATTGGAAGTGCTGCCTAATATTACCTACAGCCGGAACTCTGACCGGGTGAATCCCGACACCTGGGATACTACTACAGATACCAACGTCGGGGTGGGCATCAAATACGGTATCACCTCCTCTATAACAGCGGAAGGCACGGTGAATCCCGATTATAGCCAGGTAGAAAGCGACGCCTTCCAGGTAGAAGTCAATCGCCGTTACCCCATATTTTTCAGTGAGAAACGTCCCTTTTTCATGGAAAGCAAGGAAGTATTGGATTTTACCCTCATTCACCAGAGTATGATGATAGACCCCATTCATACCCGTTCTATCATCGATCCCGGCTGGGCGCTCAAACTCAGCGGTTCGGCAGGCAAGATGAATTTCGCCATGCTGACAGCAAACGACAGGTCCGCGGGCCGGCCCTGGGACACCGGCGTCAACCCCAATGAAGGCAAAAACGCTTTATTCGGACTTTTTAGAGCTAAATACAACATCGGCAGTGATAATTCTTTAGGAGTTCTCTACAGCGGCCGTCGTTTTGGCGACCAACAAAACGATGTAGTAGGCGCCGATATAAAGTACCGGCTCTCTAAAGAAATCAGGGCCAGCCTGTCGTATCTTCATACCTCTACTCAAAATGCTGAGAATGAACCGGTGGCAAAAGGAAGCGGTTTGAATGCCATGCTGCAGTATAATTCCCCCAAACTGATTTCTTGGGCCATATACGAGCGTTATGACCCCGATTTCTATATGTCTACCGCGTTCCTGCTGCGGAGCAGTATCAGTAGGGCAGCCTTCGGTATCGGCCCCGTGTTTAATGTAAATACAAAGGGTTTGCCCTGGTTGAAACGGATTATCCCCTTTACCCATTACTATAAAGTGCATGACTTAGGAACTAAGATGACCGATACCAGTTGGGAATTGGGAGTGAACCTGGCTCTAGCGCCACTGGGAGAGCTATATCTCGAATACTGGGATGAAAGTGAAGCATGGGCAGGCCAACTCTTAGATAAGAACTATTTTCACTCCATCGGTTACATCCAACTGTTCAAATGGCTGCATATATTTGAGGATATCACCATCGGCGACCAGGTTTTCTATCATCCTACAACCCCTTTTGTAGGTAATGGCAAACTCATGCAGATCAGCATTACTCTTGAACCGGGAGCTAACATCAAACTCGGTTTAGATTACCTCTACTCGAACCTCAAAACAAAAGAAGATAAACAGGAAGTTTACTCCGGCAGTATATACAATTTGCACACCACCTATCAATTCAACAGGTATTTTTTCATACGCGGCATCCTTCGTTACGACGGTTTCCAGGACAAAATGTTGACCGATTTCCTGGCTTCCTTTACGCTGATACCCGGCACCGTGGTTCATCTGGGCTACGGTTCCCTTTATCACAAAAACCAGTGGCAGGGTAACCGGTGGATTCCCGGGCAGGGTGATTTTATGGAAATGAAGCGGGGACTATTCTTTAAAGCCAGTTACCTATGGCGAATAAAGTAGATGATCAAAAAAAGGAGATAAAAAATGAAAATTATTAAAAGTTCAATCGTATTTCTATTGATTTTATGCTTTGCTATTTCTTTACCGGCAGATTCCTTTTCTACCGACCGGGAAAAGCAGGAACAGGCGATGTCGGCAGAAGAGCAAAAGATGGTGAAACGCTGGAAAGAATTGGCCACTCCCGGCGAGAGACACAAGCACCTGCGGTATTTTGTCGGTGAATGGGAAAGCGTTCAGAAAATCTGGGCTGAACCCGGGGCCGAACCGCTGCAGAGTGCGCAGGAGATTAGCGTCAAATTGTTATATGGAGGTCGTTTTACGGAAGCCCATATCAAATTTAAGCAGGAGTTTTTTGGAGTTAAAATCGAAGGTACTGTAATAACCGGTTATAATAATTATACGGGAAAATTTTTTTCCGTAACCTTTGGCAATGATAGCACAGGTTACAGTTCAATGTCCGGCACCCTGGATAAGACCGGTAAAGTCAGGACCGATCACATCGAGATAGATGATTTTATGACCGGCAAGAAAGTCAAGTTTAAGGCCATAACAACGATTATAAATAAGGATAAATACACTTATGAATCATACCAGGTGGATTCTAAAGGGAATGAGGTAAAATACATGGAGGTCACTTATTACCGGGAAAAAGGGGCTGGCAGCCCCATCCCATAAGGGGCACGGATTTGCAAAAACTCCAGGTATAACAGCTTTGCAGTGGTTTTTTTTGCACAGGAAAAGGAGTAGTGGAATGTTTGGAAGGGCATTCCATTACTCCTGCCTGTGCGAGAAGCGAACTGGATTTAAAGGTGATTATAATGAGCAGGAATAAAGCAAAAACCAAAAAAACAAAAGTGATCGAGAACCTTTACCTATATGAATTTATCGACGAAGACGCCATACTACCGGACACCATAACGGTAATGGTCCAGGGCAGCCGGGCGCTTTTGATCGATACCGCTTACCCGGAATACGCCGAACATGTAAAAAAGGACCTCGAAGAGCAGGGAATCTCGGTGGAAATTATTATACTTTCACACTATCACTCCGATCATGTCAGCGGCTGTGCGGTTTTTACCCCGTGCGAAATCTACGCCGGCGAACATTTTGAACACAGTTATAACAATTGCCGCATCTGGGAACCCGGTTACACCTATGTCAAACCGCAGCACTTGATAAAAGACGGTGATTCCCTCTCGTTCGGTGATTTCGAACTGGAATTCCTTTATGCGCCGGGGCACAGCCCCTGCGGTGTGATAACGAAAATTACGGAGAGGATTGTTCATATAGGGGATTTAATCATGATGTCTAAGAATAACCGGGCGGTTCTTCCCTTCATAGCGGACGGCGGTAATTTTGCCGGGCACATACAGAGCCTGGAACTTTTAAAAAAGATAGAGCCGGAAATAGTTGTAGTGCCGCATGGCGGACGAATTGAGAATAAAGAAAACATCGAAAAAGAAATAGAGGATCGAATTTATTACTTAGAACAGACCTCCAGTGCCATGGGCACACTGCCTTTGCCGGCCTGTTTGAAGGAAAATATTTCCGCCTACGATCATCTTGAATTTCACGATACCAACCTGACGCGGCTTTTTTGAAGTATTAACCTAACTAACAAGGTTTTCGCTGCCGGATAGTAGTGTAGGGAGATTTTCACAAATTATTATTGTACTGCCGGCGGAGCTGCGTTTTTTTATAGATGGAAGATAGGGGAGGGGGAACCATGAAAATTGTTACAACTGCTATTCGAACTAACCGGTTTGTCTCGAAAAGCAGGCAGCATCGTAGTATACGACTTTTTTTCGAGAGAAAAAAATAAAAATCTATTTTTATTTGGAGTAAGGATACCGTACTTTTATTTTAGAAAGCCGCAGTAGGAAAGGATCTCGGGACAGGCAGCTATTGGCGTCGCCTGTAATAATTTTCACGGTTTCCAGGATTAGAGCATGAGTCGGTCAAAGATGCGGTAGTAGTGGACCTCGACACAGCAGAAGGAGAGAAGTATTTGTGCGCCTATGTAGTGGCGGAGGGCAGTGCGGATCAGGAAGTTAGCAGCACTTGGCTTGATTTTAGCGATTTAGAAGAAATAAAAAAGCAGTTAAATCCCGTGCTGCGCGAGTACCTATCCAGGACGCTGCATGATTATATGATACCTTCCCGGGTTGTGTTTTTGGATA
>JAGLSW010000200.1 GCA_023135565.1 Candidatus Aminicenantota bacterium
TTTTTGCCCCGAAGTGACGGGGTGTGTTCGCTCGTCGAAAAGCGCCGCCGATAATTTCATTCGTCTCCGGGCGAAGCGCGCATCATGAAGAACTACTTTTCTGCTAACAATTCTACTGCCGCCTGCTCTAATTCCCTGACATTTAAAGGCATGGCAAAAGTCCGGTCCGCCCCCATTCGTCCCGCCATCTCGAGGCCCCCGACTAAACAGGAAGTGGCAATAATTTTGGTGTCGGACAACTGGCGCAGCTTGACGAGAATTTCGCTTCCTTCTACATCGGAGAGCATAAGATTGGTGATGATAAGGTCAAAAGATTTTTCAATGTGCATACTTATGCCGTCAGCGCCGTTACCTGTACAGTCTACCGTGTATCCTTTGATCTTCAGGTAGTCCCTGAGCATTTCCCTGACATCAGGATCAGCTTCTATAATAAGAATACGTTGTGCAATTTCTCTATTCATTTTTAACACCCAACGACTGACTCTACCACTACCATCGTTTACCGGTTTCAAATTTACTTGTGGCTGTGCCTACTATGACCTAAGATATAGTCTATTTTCTATAAAAAAAATAGTACAAAATATGATTTTTTTGTAGTGGTTTTACTACAAGCGCCTGGTGCATTGACAACACATGCTTTTTTTATTAAAATTTAACAAAATAAAAACAGCGTTTTTTTCAAGACTAAGCTTGAAAAAAAAGCCACCTGACGGTGGGAACTCGAAATATGTGCAACATGTTGTTCATTACCGCCATGTAGTGGCACAAGGAAATCACCATGAACGATACGAAAAATTCTAAGCCGCAAAAAAAAACGACATACAAAGTGGCGTTGTTAGGCATTCCTCATGATGCCAACTCTTCCTACGTGCGGGGCGCTGCCGCGGCGCCGCCCTTAATAAAAGAGGCTCTGTACTGCGAGACTTCCAACCTGTTTAGCGAGTCGGGGCTGGATTTAGGCCGGGCAGATATTTTTTTCTGCGCCGCAGACGTAAAACTAAAAAACCATCCCGGCGATGCGGATTACCCCGAAATAGAAAAAACGATTTTGGATTTAACAGACCGTGACTGCCTGCCCCTCTGCCTGGGCGGCGACCATGCGGTTACTTTTCCCATTGTTAGGGCGATCGGTAAAAAACACGCCAAAATAGATGTCTTGCAATTCGACGCCCATCCCGATCTCTATGATTGTTTCCAGGATAATCCTTTTTCCCATGCCTGCCCTTTTGCCCGCATTTTAGAGAGCGGGAAAGTCAACCGGTTAGTGCAAGTAGGTATCCGCACCCTGAACGAACATCAGCGCAAGCAGGCGGAAAAATTCGGCGTGGAAATGATCGAGATGAGACACTTAGAAGACAAACCGGTCTTTACATTCGACAAACCGCTTTATATCTCTTTCGATTTAGATGCTTTAGACCCGGCTTTTGCTCCCGGTGTCTCACACCCGGAACCGGGCGGGTTGTCCGTGCGCCGGGTATTAGAGATTATGCGGCGGATTTCCGCCCCGTTTGTGACCGGCGCGGACATCGTAGAGTACAATCCGCAGCGGGACCCTACCGGCATTACCGCCGTGGTGGCGGCAAAGCTAATCAAAGAATTCGTCCCGCTGATGTTATTAGAGGGCTGAGTTTATTTTTTTGCCTCCGGCGGGCAGGGGGTTCTTTTGAAAAACCACCCCCTGCACCCCCACAAAACTTCTGATGAGCGGTACGTTTATCTACACAATAAACGGCCATCGTTGGCTCCTGCGGCGGAGCCGCTTTTACCCTGCCCACGTGGTGGGCCCGCGCCGCGAGCTTCTCCTAATTTTTGTAAGAGGATGCCGGAAACGATCAAGGCCAGCCCGAAAACCGAGGAAAGCAATATGTCTTCCCCGACAGTTAGATGAATAAAAATCAAAGATATAAAAGGCATAATATAAATCAAAATACTTACCCGGGCCGTGGTTTGCGATAATTTTAGCGCTTTGAGCCAGACATAATAGGTGACACCCATTTCGAAGATACCGGAATAGACTGCGCCGAGGATTCCTTCGACAGGGGGAATCCGCAGCGGGAAAAAAGCCAACAGGTACAAAAATGTGAAAACCGTCCCCCAACAGAAATTCAAAAACAAGCGCACAATGGGATCTAATTTGTCTTTGGTATTCAGCAGCCAGTAAAAAGACCAGATAAGCGAACTACCTACAGCCAGGCCCACGCCGAAAGGACTTTTGATTTGCAGGTGGGCAAAATTGCCCTCCGTGGAAATCACCAGCACACCGCAAAAACTAACCAGGACAGCAATAAAAGTCCTGCCGGTTATTTTTTGTTTTAGAATAGGGGCCGACAGGAGCACGATGACGATGCCCCAGGTAAGATTGAGGGGCTGGGCCTGCTGGGCCGGCAGCAGTTCATAGGCTTTGAAAACGATAAGGTAATAGAGAAAGGGATTTAAAGCTCCTAATAAAGAAGAGTAAAAAAAATCCCGTTTTTTAATTGTTTTTAGCAAATGGATTTTGTTTTTCGAGAGCAGGATAATGAATAGACAGAGGGTGGAGATAAAAGAAGCGATCGATAGGAGTTCTACGAAATTCAGGTATCTCAAAGATATTTTAAAAGCAGAGGCTACCGTAGACCATAACAGTATAGTCAGCCCGGCGTACAGGTAAGCTTTTTTTTGGTCTTTCATTTATTTGGGGTCAGACATTTTCAAAGAAATTCTTTATCCGCCGGGCAGCCTCTTCGATGACAGCCATCTCTAAGGCGATGTTGATCCTGATGCAGTCCTTCTTGCGGGGGGAAAAATTCTCGCCGGGCACTACAGCCACTTTGACGGCATCATACAGGTCCATAGCAAAGCGGAAAGCATCGTTGTATTTTTCCGGGAGCCTGGCCCAGAGAAAATAACCGCCCTGGGAATCCGCCACTGTAAAACCCAATTCCGCCAGCGCTTCCCGCATAAAACGATAAGCATTCCCGCACTTCGTCCTGACAGCCTCGATATATTCCCGGCCAAAATCGTGTCGGTCTAAGTATTCAAAAATAGCGGCCTGGAAAAGAGGTACCGCACTAAGCCCGGTATAGTCGTGGATATCGCGTATTCTTACCATATCTTCCGCGCCGCTGATCAAGTACCCGATACGCCAGCCGGTTATACTCAGCATCTTGGAAAATGAATCCACATAAAATAGTTTCTCATAGTCGAGGGTCAGGGGATTAAAAGGCGGCTTTTCAAAATAAATGTCTTTGTACACCGCATCGAAGACTATATAAAAACCATATTTTTTTGAAAGTAATACAAGCTTTTCTATTTCCCGGCGCGTCCAGACCTTTCCTAAGGGATTGCCGGGCGACGCGATAAATATAATCTTTACTTTTTTCTCCACGATGGTTTTTTCCAGGTTATCGAAATCGACGCTCAGGTCCGCCTGGAGATCGAAGTACTCGAAAGGGATAAAAAAGATTTCCGGCAGCCTGGGGTAACTCTCATAGACCGGATCGAAAGAGAGCACCGAAAAGGGTTTTTCCAGTATCCGGGTGAGGTAGAGGAAAGATAAAAATATCCCCTCCGTAGCCCCCTGGACAATCAAAAGATTATCTGTACTAATATTATTGTGCGAAGAACCTGCCCCCCGGCCCGCCAGCAGTTCCAGCAGATCGAAATTGCCGTTTCCCGGCGCGTATTGATGCAGCGATTTATCGGCGATCTTCTCTTTTAAAATAGAAAGCAGTTCCGTCGGCGGAGCAAAACCCGGTTTGCCCTGGGCCAGGTTAATACCGCCGCCTTTTGCAACTTTCCTGGAAAAATAGCTGATCAGAGATCCTTTTGGTTTTTTCATGCCTCTAATTTAACCCAAAATCTTCCTCATGTCAAATCAGCAGCAACAGGAAATAATATTTCCCCGAGCGGGTCGCGAATGAACCTTACGCATCCCGTTCAGAGGGACGCTTTTTGGGGAAATATGATTTCCTATTCGTGTTGATTTATGTGCATCCATCGTTAGAATAGCTTCAGCGTCAACCTCGCCTCCGGCGGCCCTGCCGG
>JAGLSW010000201.1 GCA_023135565.1 Candidatus Aminicenantota bacterium
GTACACAGAATACTTGACACTACCATAGGCTAGGCCGGCAGGCGGCTGATGCCTTTCCGCCCCGCGCCGCGGACTAATTGCCGGGAGCGGGTGCAACTTCTCCCGGTGCAGGTCTAATATAGCTCTATGGACTCCTGTTTTTTTCATTTTAATGCTGTTTTTAATTGTTTTTCTCTTTCACCCGCCAAAGAGTCCTTTAATTCTTTAGCTTAAACCTGGATGTGGAGATTATAATGCGAAAAACAGGATTTGTCAATCCCAAAAAATCATTTTGTGAGTTTTTTTTATTTTTTTTTCTGGTAAATGTTTGCCCGGTTGATTTTGCTGCTGCCCCACTATTTTATGTAAATAATAGTTGACAAAAGGTTCCCCATATTGTGGAGAGTTTGTCACTGTGGACGGATACAGGATTTTATGGAATTTTTTTGCTTGACATTGGTTCTCCTGTTCTGGTAGAATGTAGACTAAAGCATTCCTGGCTTGACTCGTTCCGGGATGAACAATGAGTTAGGGCAGGACAGGTGAATTGGAATGCTTTCAAGTAAGCCCGATTATCTCGAAGTTTGGCTGCCAATCACTACCGATAGGCCAGTTATTCCTGTCACTCTTTTTGTAGTGCAAATAGGTTAAAATAGATAGGTGCTCTTACTCGAATCGATTGTACCTTCAACCGGATTCTAAGGGCAGCCCGGAATAATAATGTGAATTATTTATTGTTTTTGTCAGACACTATGGGCGGAAGCCTATCCGCAGTAGTAGCGGATTAAGGAACTCAGTTATGGGGATGATTTTTAGCGGGAAAAATGAGAAACAAAATTAAAATTTTTGGCTGGGAAAAAATATCGGTATTGCTTTTAATAATATTGGGAACCTATCATGTATTCCCCATATCCTATGATAATAAAACAAAAGCAGACGATTTGTTCAAAGAAGCCAAAAAATTTTATTACTGGAAAAAATATAAAGAAGCTGAAAAAAAAACTATGGAAGCATTGGCCCTGGTTCCCTGGGATGCGGAACAATATCAACCTAATCGACTTTTGGGAAAAATTCGCATGGAAATTCCTCCGCAACCTAAAGCTACCGCTGACATCAATCTGAAGGAATCATCTGCGGAGATAATTGTAACTATTGAAAATAGCGGGCAATCAAGTATGGAAGAAGTGATGGTTTTCATTCTCACCACTGATAAATCTTTTAAGGTTAAAACGATTTCCCGAATCAAACCCGGGGGAAAAAAGACGTTGAAGTGGATCGTGAGTAACAATTTGGTCTTTCACTCCCTGGAGATATATTTTAAAGAAAAATATGGCTTCATTCCATGTCCGTTAATATTTTAGAGCTATTGAAAATTTGAGACCTATTCAAACAGAACGAAAAGCGAAGAGATGGAAGAGTTGAATTATTTTAGTATTAAAGATTCTCTTTAAATGGGGATAATGTGGGATATAAAAAAAATTTTAATTTTACGAAATTCACCCTGTTTTTTTTATTTTTTGGGTTTATCTTCTCATCAGCTTTATTATCACCCCAAACTAATAAAATCCGTGATTACGACGGCATCGGTCTGGCATCCATGCAGTATTTTTCAAAACCAATGTGTAAAAACAAAACGCTGCAAAAAATTGCCCGTTGGACATTTAAAATTCAGCTTTCATTGATGAAGGAGATCTCAAATACACTTCAGAAACACAGAAACGTAAAATCCTATGCTACAATTTTGCGATTAAGAGAAGATAAAATTCTTTCGCCATACCCCCAATATGAGAAATGCTTAAAAGAGTTTCATCAAAGGGCTGAGGAAGATTCTTTTCAATATTTAAACGAGATTGCCAAAAAAAATAGGGTTCGCATCATCATATTTAGCAGCATTGATACATTTAAGTTGGATGACTTTGTTAAAAACGATTGTCGCGGAGATTTAGAAATCGATATAAATATTTACTATCCTAAAGTGAACGCCTTTCAACAAGAGCCCATTATTATTGCTTCGAGTTTGTTGGAGAGCCAGGATTCTACCGGGTTAAGAAATAAAATCAAACAAGCATCCGCCAAAGCCTTAAAAAATGCCATCGATGACCAAATCACGTTATTCTAAAAGGAAAAAATCACCATGGAAAAAAAAAAGTTTTTTCATATGTTAATTATTTTTTTGTTAGCGATAACATCGAACTTAATTGCCCGGCAGGTAACAGAGGTAATTATCGTCCCACCAAAAGAAAATTATTTATATGGCAATCCCAGCCAATCGGTGGATTTACATTCCTTTCTTGGTAGACAGATTTTTGTAAGTATGCAGAAGGGTTTAATACTTTTTAATAGAAGCGATTTGAGCCGGACACGGGGGATTGAATTAAAGAACAGAGGCGATGTCGCTGCCAGTTCTAAGTATAATGAAACAATCAGAAATTTTTATGAAAACGTGTCTATCAGCAACAGTAAGTTGAACCAATTCATGAAATTGGAACACTGCCATTTTATTATCTGGTTCGAGTTTTCATCAAATTATAAAATGATAATCACCCCGGACGTTTCTTCATCTAAGAGGTCTGTATATGGGAAAATTTTTCTTTACAACGGTGACGAGATTATATCACAAACTATCATAATGGAATATAACGGGAAAAGGAAAAATTTCTCGAAAGATTCCCGTGATAGAATCTCAAAAGAAATTTTTAATATCCTAATAAATAGTTTTGAAAACTACATTAAAAAGGGCCAATTGAGGTAGTACAATGAAAAGAATATTAATTATTTTGTTTATCTTTTTTGTAATTGCCCAGTTATCACTTTCGACGGAACGAATGACTGTGGCAATTCTTGTACACGACCGGATGTCAGAAAAAATTTCTTATGAATTAAAGTCAAGGCTCATGGAGGATATAAAGCAGCACTACAATATTGACTTATCAGTAGTTACCTGGATATCTTCGCAGGCTATTAAACGAGTTGATATGGAAGGTAACCACTACTTAAATCCCATTATGAAAGAGAGGGGATATGATTATGTGGTAACAATAAGAGCCATTGACCGGATGTTTGAATTTGTCGTCTGGAGTAAAAATTTTTTTACAAATTCTGTTTTCCTGCCTATCGATGCAAAGATGAAATTTGATGATTTTGTTGAAACTGCTGTAAATTCTCTTTTATCGATTATCGAGTATGCCGGAAACAACCTTTATCGGAATAAGCTTTATTAGTCTAATGAGATAATAAAATGAATTTCAAAATTATAACCTTAGTATTGATAATAGCGTCGTCGATAGGGTGTGCCGGAAACGTAAAAACCGATCCTACATTATTTGATAGTTTCAGCCCAGCGCCGTTAGCGGATTTTCGAGTCCGGGGATCATCCGGGTTCACTATAAATGAAAACGTTGGCATGATGGCTGTCTCCCTTTTGAGAGTCCCGCAAAAAGTATTCATCAATATCCGGTTACCCTGGGAAATTAACAGGATATTACATGTCAAAGTCATAGAGGGAGAGAGGATCAATGTTCACAGGCATTTGCTTGATGGGCAGGAATTCATGTTTAATAAGAATGGACGCAATTTAATGATACTTTTAGACCTCCCACTAATTTATTTTTTCGACGGGCACATTACATTCGATCTCCAGGTATTAGGCTTGTCCACATCTTCTTATACAAAAAAAATAAACAAACGGGTTTCCTTTAACTGGATGCCTAAATTAAAAGGAGAATACGGAAAAACAGGTTTCTCTTATGCTGCTCCACACCAGGGGCAAAAAAAACTTGTTGACTACCCCTGGATAATAGAACAGGTCCGGTTGGAACTAAAGAGGGCAAACATCGCTCGTTTTTCCTCAAGTTATCGTAAAAAAATTCAGGAGTTCGTGAAATAGTATTTTTAACTTATGAAATCAGGTAAAAAAATATTCGAAAAAATATTCCCAAAGGCGGATCGGAACCAGTAATGCAGGAGTTAGAATATTGAGACACGAGGATATAAATTTCGATAATTGTAATAATTTCGATTGGGATGAACTACTTCAAAAAATTACTCGTAAAGAACTTATCCCGGTTATTGGACACGGTCTTTATTCGATTGAAAAAGATGGAGAAAAGATTTCACTTTACGATTACATTGCGGAGAGATTGGCAAATGAAATCGGATTCCAAATTACTCCCGACGTCAATCATAAATTCTTCACGGTTGCTCTCGAATATTTAAAGAATTCCGGTACGGAACACGACTACAATGGACTGAAAAGAATTATTCGCAGTATAATCGATTCAGAAGAATCGATAAACCTGGGTCCCCTGCGGAAATTAGCCAGGATTAAAAGTTTTAATGTATTTATCAACACATCCAATGATGATTTCCTTTTACAAGCGATAAAAAGCGTTAGGGCTTATAAAACGATAGTTCATGATTACTCCATCCATACAAAAGATTTGTATAAACTTGATAACGATCTATTTGAATCGTTACGGATGTTTGAGTGTACATTTTTATTTAACCTGTATGGCAGTTTAAAAGAGCATACTCAACCGGCTCTCACGGAAAGTGACATCCTGGAAACCCTTTTCGAGTTTCAGAAGGATGTTGAAGCAAATCCAGGGAATAATTTTTTTAGTGAATTAAAAAACAAAAGTTTTCTCTTTATCGGATGCGGTTATGATGATTGGTTATTCCGATTTTTTATTCGGACGATTTCCAATGAACCCTATGAAAACCCGAAGAATCCCAGAACAGGTAAATATATTGGCGATGATTTTCGCACTCTTAATAAAAAGTTATTCTATTTCTTGAAACATTACGAAGTAGAGATATATTATTCAAGTAAAGGGGAAAAGTTCGTCGATGTGCTATTTGAAAAATTGAGCAGAAGGGAAACTGAACAAATAAAAGAGATTATTCCTTTTTCTGATTTCCCACAGGTTGCGTTCATCAGTTATTCAAGAAAAGATCGTGCCGCGGCTGTTACATTGGCTTCAAATTTAAAAGAAGATGGCATTACTGTTTGGCTCGATAAGAGTGATGTCGCCCCCGGAGATATGATAAACAAAACGATTATACAGGCTATGGGAAATTGCCCGGTGTTCATCCCCTTGATATCAAAAAATTCAAAAGAACTAACTCATGAAGACGATATAAGGTACCATTACCGGGAGTGGACCTGGGTGCATGACTATAATGAGCAATACGAAAACAATCCCAAAATAGTAATACCTGTTACTATTGATGACATAGAATGGTTCCATGATTATTTTAAAAACATCTCACATGCCAGGATCAAAGGTGGCGAAAGATGTGGAGATTATGAATCGCTAAAAGAGCGCCTTGCTAAACTTCAAGAAAACTGGAAATAAATTTCCAATGATAGAACAGACTACTTTTAATAATCCATATAAAGCATTACGCCCTTATGAAGAAGTCGATGAGAAATCATTTTTAGGTAGAGAATCAGAGAAAAAGAATCTGTTTGCATTAGTAAAAAATAATTTCCTGACCGTAGTTTTTGGAAAATCAGGGATTGGGAAAACGTCATTGTTAAACGCAGGCTTATGTCCTGGAATTAGAGCGCATAATTTTCTGCCGATTAGTATACGTCTGCAATATTCAGATCAATTGAATTTAGTGGATCAAATAAAAAAAGCAATCCAGGATGAATTCAAAACCCACAGAATCCGGGAGATTGAGAGAGAAAAACAGGTAGAGAAAAAAAATTTACTTAATGTAGATCGAACGTTATGGGAATATTTCCAGGAGGTAACTTTATTTGACGGAGATGGAGAAGATTCAATAACTCCCGTGCTTATTCTCGATCAATTCGAGGAGATATTCACAATAGGAAATAATCATAAAGGTATAAACGAATTAAAGTATGAACTCTATTGTTTAATTGAAAACCAGATGCCTGACTCCTTTAAAGAAAAGATTGCAAATAAAAAAGCAGTATTCCCTCATAGATTTTATAGCCCAAGGCTCCGGGTTATAATAAGTTTACGGGAAGATTATTTGCCTCATCTGAACACGATTAAACCGCTGATTCCCTCTATAGATAAAGTTTTACTGCGAGTTGTTTTTTTAAACGGGAAACATGCCAGGGAAATTATCAATATGCCTCAGGGTATTCCTGATGTTGAGGTGGCGGACTACATTCTTAGACGATTTCATACTAAAGAAACCGGGAATATCAAAACCTTCCAGGAAGAAGAATTAGAGGTGGAACCTTCGATTTTGAGTCTATTATGCTATCAAATATTTGAGAAATATTATAGAAATGAAAAAGATTTAAAAAAAAGACGCCGGTACATTGCAACTATCACTGCGATGGGGAATGCTAAAATCAAAATGGAGCATGATAAAATATTGCTGGAATTTTATAACTCCATAATTGATAAATATCCACCGGAGGTCGAAATATATATCGAATCAAGGTTATTAACTGAAAGTGGCGCCAGGGAACCTGCTTACCTGGAATATGACCACAACCTAAGAAAACCCCTCGAGCAATTATTAGAAGAGAGAATACTTCGCAAATTCCATTATGGCGAGAAAGAATATTTTGAAATAATTCATGATGTGTTTGCTCCTATCATTAAAGAAAAACGGGATAAACGAGAGGAAGAAGAAAGACGCCGGGAAATTGAATCAGATAAACGAAGATATCGAAAAATTATTGCCGCTGTAACTCTTGCGTCAATTATATTAAGTATCATAGCGTTATATGCTTTTATTCAGAAAAACAGGGCCGATAAGCAGGCTGAGTTAGTTCTAATCAACAGTCTTATTATTGAGTCAAATTATACGCTGCAAAAAAATAACATCAAAGCTATCCGCATAGCGGAAGCAGCATATAAAATCTCTTCTCATCCGCTTCCACGGGTTAAACAGGCGTTAAGTTCTGCTGCTGCATCCACATTGACTTACCCTTTTTATAAGGTAAATTTGAAACATGAAGCTGCTGTAAATTCTGCTCTCTTTTCCCCTAACGGCAATCTCATTCTTACGACTTCAACTAACGGGATAACGAAACTATGGGACTTGCAAGGAAACTTATTAAATAAGTATTCTGGAAAAATAAATTCCGCTGTTTTTTCCCCGAACAGCAAGAACATTCTCACTGCATCGGCAGACTGGATTGCCAAACTATGGGATTTGGATGGTAACCTTATATCCAATTTAAACAAGCCAACCGATGAGGTAAAATCTGCTGTTTTCTCCCCGGACGGTACCCGCATTCTTACTACTTCTTTCGATAGTACAGCTAAAATTTGGGATTTGAAAGGAAACCTTTTAGCCGATTTAGAACAACATACCGATGAAGTAAAATCCGCTGTTTTTTCCCCGGATGGAAAGCTGATAATAACAGCTTCTTTCGATAAAACAGCCATTCTGTGGGATGGAGCAGGGAAGTTTCTAACTGAAATAAAAGGGCATGATGGTTGGATTATCTCCGCTGTTTTTTCGCCGGACGGGACCCGTATTCTTACCGCCTCTGCCGATTGGACAGCCAGGCTGTGGGATTTGGGAGGGAACCTGTTAGCCAACTTAAACAAGCACACCGATGAGGTGAAATCTGCTGTTTTCTCCCCCGACGGGACCCGCATTCTTACCGCTTCTGCCGACGGTACAGCTAAAATGTGGAATTTACAGGGAAACCTTTTAGCTGATTTAAAGGGACATACCGATGAAATAAAAACTGCTGTTTTTTCCCCGGACAGTACACTCATACTTACCGCTTCATTGGACGGCACAGTCAGATTGTGGGATGTGAATGCCAACATTTTAGCTATTCTGGACAAGCATACAGCCGAAGTTCACTCCGCTATTTTTTCGCCCGACGGCGTACATATTCTCACTGCTTCTGCCGATAGAACCGCTAAATTATGGAATATAAATAAAGTGCTTGTAAAGAACTTAAATAAACACACAGACAATGTTTCATCTGCTATTTTCGCCCCGGACGGCGATAAAATATTAACGGTTTCCTGGGATAGGACAGTCCGGTTGTGGGATCCGGATGGCAAACCTCTGGCTGTGCTGCGTGCACAAAAAGAC
This sequence comes from Candidatus Aminicenantota bacterium, assembly GCA_023135565.1. GTDB lineage: Bacteria > Acidobacteriota > Aminicenantia > UBA2199 > UBA2199 > JAGLQA01. Next base: position 8,032 of record JAGLSW010000201.1, read on the forward strand.
CGAATTAAATTTGCGAACTTTTCTTCGGAGGGGACACACATTCTTACCGTTTCATGGGACGGAACCGCCAAATTGTGGAATTTGAACGGGAAGCCCCCTGTTGATTTAAATAAACACAACAGGCTTGTTTCATTTGCTGCTTTCTCTCCAGGTGGAATACAGATAATAACCGGTGCAAAGGATGGTACAGCAAACCTGTGGGATTTAAACGGAAAGGTACTGGCTGATTTTCATAGACACACTAAACCTGTTTCTTTTGCCGGATTTTCCCCCAACGGCAAACAGGTGCTCACAGCATCAGAGGATGGTACAGCTAAACTGAGCAATGTGAGAGGAAACCTTTTAGCTGATTTAAAGGGGCATACTTCCGGGATTGACTTAGCGGTATTTTCACCGGACAGTACCCGCATACTCACTGTCTCCTGGGATAAAACAGCAAAACTCTGGAATATGAAAGGAAAACTTTTAGCCGATCTAAATAAGCATAATGACATTATCCCAACCGCGGTTTTTTCTTCCGATGGCTCCCGGATACTAACTGCTTCCTATGACAGGACAGCCAAATTATGGAATCTAAAAGGAGAGGTTTTAGCAGAATATAGGCATGAATCGGACGTGAATTCAGCATCTTTTTCCCCTGGAAACACTCGTATCGTTACGGCATCTTCCGATGGCACAGCCCGGTTATGGGATATGGAAGGAAATCTTGTAGCTGAGCTTAAACATGCAGACGTTGTTAACTCAGCGGTTTTTTCCCGGGATGGAATCCGGATTCTGACCTGCTCAGATGATAAAACCGCTAAATTGTGGGATTTAAAAGGAAACCTCTTAGCTAATTTAAATAAACATACCGAAACTGTTTACTCCGCTGTTTTTTCACCCGACGGCAAACGCATACTCACCGCTTCCGCCGACGGTACGGCCAAACTGTGGTACACCCCGGAAGCTATTATCGAATGGTTGAATAAAGCAAATATCCCCCAGTTAACAAAAGAAGAAAAAAAGAAACTCGGCATACAATGAGAACAAAGGGAACTGCCTCTGCGCAGCTTATCGTAACGCGGAGAAAAACCGGCAAACAGCAAGCAGTTATCAGTACTCTTCACCGGCAAGACGTTTGCAAGTGTCCGCAATTTCGTCGGAAATCCAATATCCATGATAGCGCAAATCATCGATGAGAGGGCCAATCAATGACAATAGACCTATAGCGCTCAGATAAAGTA
>JAGLSW010000202.1 GCA_023135565.1 Candidatus Aminicenantota bacterium
AAGTTTGATCAAAACTTTTATTTAATTCTCTTTTCGCGATATAATCAAAACTCTGCATTCTTGGGGGTGCGGGGGAAAGGAATCACGTCACGTATATTCTCCATGCCGGTGAGATACATAATCGCCCGCTCAAAACCTAAACCATAACCGGCATGAGGCACTGTGCCGTACCTCCTCAAATCTAAGTACCACCAGTAGTCTTCTTTATCTAAATCACATTCCTCGATGCGCCGCTGCAAAACATCGTGCCGCTCTTCCCTCTGGCTGCCGCCGATGATTTCACCCACTTCCGGCACTAACAAATCCATATTGGCTACAGTCTTATCATCTTCGTTCATCCGCATATAAAAAGCAGTAATTTCTTTAGGATAATCGCTGACAAATACGGGTTTTTTAAATATTTTTTCGGTGATGTATCTCTCATGCTCGCTCTGCAAACCGGTACCCCATTCCACGGGGAATTGAAATTTTTGCCCCGATTTTTTCAACAGGTCGATGGCTTCGGTATACGTAATGTGAGCAAAATCGGATTTGACCACATTTTCGATGCGGGACAGCAAACCTTTGTCTATGAACTGGTTAAAGAATTCCATCTCTTCAGGAGCATTGTCCAATACGTACTTGCAGACGAATTTCATCATGTCCTCGGCCAGCCTTTTATTGTCGGAAAGATCGGCAAAAGCGATCTCCGGTTCGATCATCCAGAATTCCGACGCATGACGCTGGGTGTTGGAGTTCTCTGCCCTGAAAGTGGGCCCGAAAGTGTATACATTACGAAAAGCCATACAGAAATTTTCCACTTCCAATTGCCCCGATACGGTCAGGTTAGTCTCGCGTCCGAAAAAATCCTCGCCGTAGTTGACTTCTTTCTCAGGGGTCAGCGGGGGATTGATGGGATTTAAGGTGGTCACGCGAAACATTTCACCCGCACCTTCGCAGTCGCTGCCGGTGATAATAGGCGTATGCACATAGACGAAACCGCGGTCTATAAAGAATTTGTGCAGGGCGTAAGCCAACAGGCTCCTGACCCGGAAAACCGCCGTATAAGTATTGGTCCTGGGTCTCAGGTGAGCGATAGTTCTCAAATACTCGAAAGTATGCCGTTTCTTCTGGATAGGGAAATCGTTATCCGCCACTCCGACGATTTCGATGGCGTCGGCTTTTACCTCGAAATCCTGTTTCTGGCCCGGGGACTCTACCACCCTGCCTTTTACGGTGATAGAAGAACCGATAGACAATTTGGCCACTTCGGCGAAATTCGCTAGCTGATCGTCGAAAACCACCTGGATATTCTTAAAAAAAGTGCCGTCATTAAGAACGACAAAGCCGAAAGTTTTCTGGTCTCTTATGCTGCGGACCCAGCCGCCGAGTTTGATCTCTTTATCTAAGTATGACTTATAGTCGGCGAAGATACTTTTTACAAAATCCATAGTAATACCTCTTTTTAAATTTATATCCCCTATTCTATTAAAAATAAGCCGCTATTGCAAGAGCAAAACAGGATAAATTATGAATTATGAGATGAGATTTCGTTTAATATTTTGATAAACGCATCGTTATGCCTTCGGCGGCCCTGCCGGGGGCCAAA
>JAGLSW010000203.1 GCA_023135565.1 Candidatus Aminicenantota bacterium
GAAGTGACGGGGTGTGTTAGCTCGTCGAAAAGCACCACCGTTCAACGCCCCCTCACGCGAGTGGGGTTTGTTAATTTCGTTGTTTCCGGGTGTGGCGCGCATCATGAAGAACTACTATGAAATTACTCTGCCTTCGGCGACCCTGCCGGAGGCAAGACCGGCCATTTTGAACGGAAAGTTGTATTCGTGAAACATTTGTGGCATTCCCGGATTTTTTTGAACGGAAAGTTGTATATTTTGAAACATATGTGTTAGTTTTCTTTTTTTTATACTACATAATATAAGTGCAGCGGTTGACAGGTTGTTAAAAAATCGTAAGCCCCGGGCGGGCGTCGGTTCCGGCGATAGATACCCCGCCGGTGCCGCTGCGCCGGTAAAGACTGAAGTACTTAAAAATGAAGTCAGGGCCTTAAAAATAAAGTAAGATAACAGGGGAGCCGGTGTATGAGGACATAAAAAGCCCATGCGCCGTTCTCCTCCTGTTAAACAAATTTATCCAGGTTTGGTAAAAAATTTAACTCCTTTTTCCTTTTCATAATTATCTCTCACCTCCCTTCAACAGGGCTGGCCGGTGTTTGAAACCCAGTGTTTCAAGCACCGGCTTTTTTTTTTAGCAGCGGAGATCACCTAATACCCTGCCCCTTATGGGCTGGGGGGGCGCCCCCGCTTGAATATTAGCGTGGTGTATTCTTCTAAGTAATGGGCTTTTTCCAATTCACAGCCATAAGCGGGGGCTTTTTCTTTGATGTCGAAGGCGTACTCATATAAAATGCCTGACAGCAGCAGCAAACCTCCGGAAGCCAGCTTCCCGCACAGTTCACCGAGCATGCCCAGCAGGATATCCCCGTAAAGATTAGCCATAATGAGGGAGTAGTTTTTATCTTTTAGGGCAGCCAGCTCGCCCCGGTACAGCAGCACCCTATCCTCCAGGCCATTTAACATAACGCTGCCGCAGGCAGTGGTTATGGCGTGGCGATAGGGATCGAAAGCCACTACCTTAGCAGCGCCCAGGCGGGCGGCGGCGATTGCCAGGATACCGCTGCCGCAGCCTACATCCAGCACCTTCGCTGCCCCGGTCAAAGGAATTTTTTCCAGTTCTTCCAAACAACTGTGGGTGGTTTCGTGCTCGCCCGATCCGAAAGCGCGGCCGCGCCCCAGGATTATAGGAAGCCTACCGGGGAAGTTCCCGGTCTCACAGGGTCTGCGAATAACAAAACGATTTCCGATTATAAGCGCCATAAGTTACTCCGGTTTTTGGGGGGCAGGTGTTTCATTGTATCATTTTGTGCGAATTCGAGCAACCCGCGAACAGCCTCACATGCGTGGGGGAGCGCTTCTCGCTTTTTTAAACAAAAATTTTGTTCAAACTTTTT
>JAGLSW010000204.1 GCA_023135565.1 Candidatus Aminicenantota bacterium
TATGATGAAGTGTACCGGCTCAAGAGCATCAGGTTCAACAGCCCCGAACCCACCACGCCTGAAACCGACCAGTTCGAGAAACAAAAATCTTATCAATTCGATAAGGTTGACAATATCCTGAAAATAGTGCGGGAAACAGGAGGTGAAACCGACGAGATAGTGAACACCCTCGAAGATAATAATTTAAAATTAAATCAATACACCCGTTTCGATGAATGGGGAATGAGTTACGACGCCAACGGAAATACCACGCAGAAAGGCGTTCAACAGTTCACCTATGATTACAAGAATCAACTTTTATCGGCGCAGGATTTAAACATCGATGTTAATTACAGGTACGACCCTTTTGGTAGACGAGTAGAAAAAACCATCGGAAGTAATACTACTAAATATTTCTATGACTACAATCAAGTCATCGAAGAACGCAACTCATCGAACCAGGTTACCAAACAGTATGTTTATGGCAACGGCATAGACGAAATTCTCCGCGTAGACAAATATGAATCGGGCAATCCACTACCCTACTATTATCACACCAACGGCATCGGTTCAGTCACCGCCATTACCGACAGCAGCGGCGATCTGGTCGAACGAATTTCTTATGACACCTTCGGCATGCCTACGATTACCGATACAAACGGCGATGTAATAAACTCATCGTCAATAGGTAATGAGTACCTGTTCCATGGCAGGCGATACGACAGAGCAGCCAATCTATACTATTACCGCGCACGTTACTACGACCCCATCATGGGCAGATTCCTGCAAACCGACCCCATGGGGTACTACGACTCGATGAATATGTACCAGGGATTAAATATGAATCCGGTGAATTTTGTTGACCCACTTGGAGAAGAGTACTTCATTTTCAACCAGGATAGAACACGTGTGACAATTTATGAGAACAGAGCTCAGTATTTAGTAACTCAATCAAATGATGGGCTTTTGGCTTGTATAAATTATCCAGCAGTTGCAGAAAATGTACCGTTTAACGAAGTACCTGAAGAATTTAGAGGCGTCATAAATAGATTGGGAGAAATGTCGGGAGAACATCAAAAAAGAATTGAATTTCGAGATAGGGTCGGAGCTGCTGAAAATGCTGACTACAACGCTACCGCTCATGCATTCAATTCTTATGGAGGAGGTGAGATTGAATATGATACATTTGATGCCAAGACTATCCCAACTGATCCAGAGAATTATCCAAGTGTAATGAATGGAATATATCGGGCCGTTTGGTGGCCGCATCAAAGACAATATCCAGCACTTCAACTCCGCATGTATAATGACGTAGACAACAATAGAATTCCAGTAAATAATGTAAATCAAGCACATGTTATTCAATTCAGTATTAATGGAGCAGGACTTTTTTCTAATAATAATAACAATTCTTTGAGCTGGTGGGCAGATGGCATAAATATACATCACACTATAACAAATCCGGCGGACGCTTTATCTTATTACGATGCTGGGGGCAACATTCATTATGCAACAACAGGTTGTTTGGTTTTAAGGTATAGTGAATGGAACCAGTTTTATATATTGATGGACGTACATAGAGGAGATACAGATCTTGTTGTTGTTGATTTAGATACCACTGCAAACGATAATGATTAAGACTTTTGAGGTTAAGTATGAGACGATTAATTTTTCTTATAACGAGTTTATGTTTGATGTCATCTTTTATGACTTCATATGCGACAAACAGTAATGATATCATCGTTTATAACGAAGGGAGTTTATTAATTTTTTTGAATATCAAAGGAGAAATTCAAAAAAAAATTGAAATTCCGTATTTTATAGAAACCGACTATGTGGTTAAAAAAGATGTAATATGTTTCGTATCAAAAGACAGGAAAATCCACTGGTATAATTGGAAAAAGAAAGTAGAGAAGAAATTACCTGAAGGCCCCTTTATATATTCGGAAAAATGTAATGGCCCAGAAATTTACAATAACATTGATTTTTCAGTAAAAGATAGAATTTTAACATTTGATGTCAGACCTGAATATGTTATTGATATGCCCGGGGATATAAATGCAAAAAAATATAATTATCAAGAATTAATTGAGCTATCTGAAATATTTCTGATCAATATAAATGACCAAAAATTGGTAAGAATAACAAATAATGGAAGTAGTATAAGGCCTTCACTCTATAAGGATAAAATATTATTCCATGAAGGTGTATCAGTAATTTTATTAGATATAAAGAATAAAGATAGACTAAACTTATTAGAACTTTATCTGGAATATGAAAAAAAAGATAAATTTAAAAAATACACCGGGTTGGGCCTAATAAAAATTATAAACGATGATCTGATCCTATTTGAATACAATTATAGTGATGGAAAACTTGAAAAAATCGTCGAGTTTAATTTGACCAAGAATCAATTTAAGATATTGTCCAAATTGAGAGATAATAAGAAAGAAAAGAATATCTATTTGCAACATCTAAGCGATATATCTATGGATAGGAAGAAATTATTACTGATTGAAGATAACTCAAAAATATATTGTCTCAATTTAGAAGATATGAAGTTAAAAGTAATTAAAGAAACGAAGGTCAAATTTTTAAAGGCAAAGTTCTATTAATGTATAATGGACAGTTGTCGCTCGCCAATAAGCTAT
>JAGLSW010000205.1 GCA_023135565.1 Candidatus Aminicenantota bacterium
GGCAGGGCAGCGTTTTTGCTTCTACTCGCGTGGGGAGGCAATAAGCAGCGGGTGAGCGTTTTTGATTTTAACTAAACAAAAGTTTTGGTCAAACTTTTACAAAAGTTTGGCCCCCGGCAGGGCCTGCGGAGCTAATAGGCTGGGTGCGCCGCACCCTCGCCGGAAGCAAGTTCATATTTGACATTTAGCGATTTTTGGATTATCATTAGCAAACGTGATTTGTGATTCTTGAAAATCCCAAAATCCCTATAATAATAGATCAAAACAATAAGAGGTTAAAATGAAAAGAGCTGAAAAAGCATACAAAAACCTGGAATTCTTAAGATCGAGAGAAGCCAGGACCTTAAGAATACTATCTGAATATTTAGAACCGGAGAAAAGATTCGAAGAGAAAAACATCCAACATACAGTGGTTTTTTACGGCTCTTCGCGGGTAAAACCGGAAGCGCACCCGAAGGACAAGCTCGATACTCATAAATACTATTGGGCAGCGGAAGAATTGGCTTTCCAACTGGCGAATTTTTCAAAAGAGTTAGAAAAAGATGGACCCGGGTTTAATATCTGTTCCGGCGGCGGGCCGGGCATTATGGAAGCGGCTAACCGCGGTGCCGGAAGAGCAGGGGCCGACAGTATCGGTTTGAATATCTCTATTCCCCATGAACAACTGCCCAATGATTACATCACCCCGGAATTGAATTTTGAGTTTCATTACTTTTTTATGCGCAAGCTCTGGTTTCTCTACCATGCCAAAGCGTTGGTGGTATTTCCCGGCGGCTTCGGCACTATGGATGAGTTGTTTGAAACCCTTACCTTAATACAAACCGAAAAACTGGAAAAAACCGATATGCCGATATTGTTATATGATCCAACCTTTTGGAGAGAGATAATCAACTTCGATAAGTTAGTCGAATATGGTGTGATATCGCCCGAAGACCTTGATCTGTTCAAATTCTTCTCCACCCCGGAGGAGGGGCTCGAGTTATTAAAATCCCGTCTCAAAGAGGAGATAGCGAATTTTAAGATTTAGATTTAGAAACAAAAGCGCTCCCTGCCGCGGAACGGCTTATAGGGTGCCCGCGCCGCGGGCTTGCCTCCGGCGGCCCTGCCGGGGGCTAAACTTTTGAAAAAGTTTAATCAAAACTTCTTATGATTTAAAAGCGAGAAGCGCTCACACGCTGGGGGCGCCGCCCCCCTCACCGGGAAACGATTATTCAACCCCGGAAATAAACTCGATCTTCGGCTTCGGGGCGTCAAAATCGCCGTTCCCATCCACATCCACAAATATAGGATTGGTTATGGCGTATGGGAGAGGTCCCATTTTGATACCACCCTTTCTCGACCTTCTTTGTACCACAGGAAATAAGGTTTCGCCGCCAAAAACCTCTATAACAATATAAGAATCACATGTAAGCGTCAAAGCTATCTTCTTTTGAAATTTTACGATTTGTTCCCTGGGAACGTTTACGGGCAATATAATTTTTCTTTCTCCATTGACAATGACCTTGACTTCATTTACAGATATCCAGGGGGCGGCTTGCACCCGGACCCGCACATCAACCCGGCCGCTTTTCTTCGTCAATAAATCGCCGGGAATGTGCCGGTTATCTATGGTGAATTCAACGACAGGGCCATTGCTTACAAAAGATTTGCCCTTCTTCAAGGCGCTTTTCAATGCCTGGATATCGAGGCCCGGGCCTTTTTTTCCGTCATAGTACACATAGGTCCGTGAATAACCGGGCTCACGTCCATCGATCCCGTGGGAATCGGAATATCCCGTAACCGGGAAGTAATACCCCCTGTTCAAGAGATGAAGCCAGTCCCGGACGACTCTTCGATTCATGGGGTAAAAAGAGGGGCCGTTCATCACTTCCAGGAGATCAAAGGAAGTGTCGAAACCTTCGAGGGCAGACGCCGCGCTTCCCGGGTCGAGCCGGTAATAAGTGAAATAACCATCCACCCTCCGGGGATGATTCACCTGGATTAAAGCCCCGGGGTCCCTTCCGCGGCTTTCAGCAAAAATAAGGGTATTATTTTCAAAAAACCGGATGTCGATGGCGCCGCTGCCCGGTTCGCCTTTTCGCGTCATGAGAGGAAACCGGTTGAACTCGGGCATATATCCCCGGTTGACATCGATGGGGCTGACTTCCTGCCCGATGAAGACCGATAAATATTTTTCCAGCCCGAGTTTCTTAAGGAAAGGCGCATAGTCGCTAAGGTAATTGTGATCCGTGGAAATAGCCACTTCCACGCCTTCGGCGACGATGGATTTTATTCTTCCGGGAATCTTGACCGAACCGTCCGAATTCATGGTGTGAAGATGAGCATCAACCGAAATCAAGCCCTTAGTCTCGACCACTTTGTCGATGTGGAAAATAAGTTCCCGGCGGCTGTTTTTATGAACATCCACGACTCTTTGATCCAGGGTGTATTCAGGCCCCCTGGATGCGGAGATCAGGTAGGTTCCGGTAGGGAGATCGACTTCGAGGCCTCCTTTCTGCGGAAAACGGGAATTCTTGAAATATTCAAAAGAATTATTTGTCTCTAATGGGTTTTCGGGCTTGAAATAGGGGGTACTGATGGGATCGAGGCCGAAAAATGTGATTTTCCCGGGGACAAAAGCCCCGGCCTTATCTCTAATGGAAACCCTGACCTTTCCTTTCGGAGGGTCCCGGAGAAGGCAGGCATATTCCTTTCCTGGTTCAACATGCAGCAGGGTTTCGACGACCGCCGGGAAGAAATTGGCCCGGATGAAATAAAGGCCCGGAGGAAGCGCCAATACGAGAGGCTGCGGCTTTTCGAAAAAGTTCCTGTAGAAAACACGGGAGGACATATCTTGAACCAGGATTTCCAAAAGTTCGCCCTGGAAACCGGCTGTGTCGATTTTTACTTTGGCGGGCCGCACATCGAGAGTCCGGTAAATATTCCCGAGGATATTTTCAGCTTCGGCGCCGGTTAGGAGAACATAACGGGCTTCGAAACTTTCCCCGGGGTCGAGATTCACCGAAAGGGATTCCCGGGAAATGGGTTGATACACCGCCCGGGTGGGGTTCAGCTCCATCCACCCCAAATAGTGCCCTTTTTTTGGATAAATCCGGAATGGGAGTTCGGAATTCCATGCCGAAGAACCGGGTGATCCGCTCAAATCCGTGTTTTTAAAGGGGCTGAAATAATAAACTTGACCGAGGTTACAATAAAGGGAATAGTGGAGTTCTTCCAGCTTCACTCTTCCCGTATTTTTTACCGTAGACTCGATATCGATTTTTCCTGATCCGGGAGTCAGTTTATATCGTGTGGTCACTTCCGCTTTTTCTCCTTTTTCCCCATTGTAAAACGCAGTCGCAAAAAATAAAAGAGAACCGTCTCCCGCTCTCCGGGGAATGGCGCTGAAAGAAGAATAATGAAGATAGCGGCATTTATTTTTAATCCTGATATAGGGCGAGCCGATGACTATATTGCTTTTTAGATTTTTCCCTTCAGGCACAAAGCCGAGGACAGCTCCCAGGGTGTGTTCGATAGGGTATTTATAATAGGATTTCAGCACCCGTTCCGTTCCTCCGAAGAGGATAAGGTTTCTGCCGTCCGAGACGAGGATATCCCCTTTTTTCCATAAGGCGCTGAACGGCTCCGGCAGATCCGCCCTACTCCCGGTTACCTTCACTTCAAACCCTTCCCCCTGGAGAAAAATAGAAACGCAGAGGATCAGGATTACCAACAAATATCTTTTTATTCCTTTCAATTTGGCCTCCAAAAATCGTTTGTGAAAAGGACCGGGGCGTTACTTACCTTTACTTTTACCTTTTAGTAATTCCTTCTGAGCCCACCGGGCGGCTTTTTCGATCACACCGCGGTAGGATTTCACCTTAGCCGCGTTTTTCAAGAAAGATATTTGCGATCTGTCGCCACATTTTCCGATAGATCGAAGTGCTTCTGCTTGTGCTAAATAACTATTTTCTTTCTTGAAACGGTCTTTAAAAAAGATAAAAGATTACTGTCTCCCCTATCACCCAACACTCGTAAAATCGAAGTTCTCACCCTGGAATTTTTATCTTTACATGACTTTTTCAGCAAATTTACAGCCGATTTCACGTTTAATTTACCCAATGCTTCTACAGCGCTTTTCCTAACAGACCAAAAAGGATCATCCCGGAGACATCCGGTTAATGCTTCGACAACGCGGGAATTCCCTGTAAACTTGCTCAATTCCGATGCGGCCCACATTCTTCCGGTCACATCATCATTTTTTAGCTGGTAGAGGAGTTCATCTATTTCTTTGTGAAAGATCCACTCTTTTAACAGGTAATTGCCTTCACCGAACCTGGCTAAAAGCGGCTTTTTTTCGAGATTAAATTCAAAGATTTCTTCTTTCTCTTTAAAATTCCGGGGTCAAGTCTTGCCGGGTTGTCCGGGAACTACCGGGACGCACATGTGCGTCCCCTACGGGTATCGTTATCAGCATTGGAAAAGTGCGCCTTAATCATAAAGGGGGGTGTGGTTTCTAATTTCAGTTCCACCCCCCGGCTTTCCTCTTCCCATTCTGATAGTGTCTGGCAAGTTAGAGCCGAATCTTCGGCATCGCACAACAAAAGACGTGAAATTGGCCAGACAATAAGATATTGAGCGAAAAGAACCCGCCAGCATCTTTCTATCTCGATGGAGAGCCAGGATTCGCTTGTCTTCTTTACACGCTCTATGATTTGCTTCCAGGCGTCCCGGAGATGATGCTTGACCTCCAGGAGCCACGTTAGTTGGATAGATTGCCCGGGGATTAGATTGCCTACCTCACGGGCATCCGCGCAAACAAAATAAAGCACCGGCTTTCCCTCTACCCCGGTTTCTTTCTTTAGGGCGGCAATATCAACCGTTCCTTCCCCATGCAGCTTTGTGATCCACTTTTTTCCCCGTTTTGTTTTCTCAAATACTTCCCGAAGGATACCTTCCTGGCGATCGAGGCAAACAATCACCGCGGGAATCTCCTTCCTAAAACACCATTTAGCAAGAATCCGTTCACCCATTGCCAGGCCGCAGCCGATACTCAGACCGGTAAAAACGCTGCCGGTTTGTTTGGCCTTTTCAGCCGCCGCCTTTATCGGCGGCAGGTTTCCTCGCAATACCGGGGGGAAATACATTCCCAATACCAAAAAGGCCCAATAGAGATGTCTCGTCACCCAGGCAGGGGCAAATTCCGTAAGCTCCTCCTGGTATGAGCGTTTGGGCGTTTTGCCGAAACCGGTACGTTCAAACAAATACCACAGGGATGCTATAGCGCTCAGATAAAGTAA
>JAGLSW010000206.1 GCA_023135565.1 Candidatus Aminicenantota bacterium
CAATTTTAAGGGTCCATTATAACCTACCCCGGTAATACGGCCATTGTCACTTCCCGGATAGTGGGTTATGACCACCCTTTCCGCTTCGATAAGAAAGAATTTAAGCACCAGCGCCTGACCCGGTTAAAATTATCTGAGATCGAGCAATTTGTTAAAGATTGGTATACAGTGCGCGTCGAAAACAAAAAGGACCGGGAACTGAACGTGAAAGATTTGATCCGAATCCTGCGGGACGAAGATCACGAGGCCATCTTCGAACTGGCACAGAATCCGCTGCTGCTGGCTATCCTTGCCTTAGTGCACCGCCTTGACACAGTATTACCCGACGAACGGGTGGTGCTTTACCAGAAATGCACGGAAACGCTTCTAAACACATGGCACTACTGGAAATATAAAGATGAAACAATAAAGCACAAAAACAAAACCGAGCGCCGCAACCGCCAGCGCATGGAAGCCATTGCCTATTGGATGCACATGCAGGGCGGCGGTGGGAGAAGCCAGCGGGCAGTAGTTCCTTATGCGGCATTAAAGAATTTTTTGACATCTCACATCGAGAAAAACGAAAAATACCGGGCCAGCGACGACGCCCCCCAGGATCTGAGTGAAGAGTTTTTGCAGTTTGTTAAGGAGCGGGCCGGGCTGCTCATCGAGATCGGCGATAACAAATATAGCTTTGTCCATCTAACTTTCCAGGAGTACCTGACCGCGGCCTATATTACTACCAGCAGTGAAAAGGGTGGCATCCACGTTGCCTGGAACACAATCGAGGGATACATCTCGGACGACAGGTGGCATGAGGTGATCCGCCTTTTGATAGCCAAACTAAACTCCGACGAGAGCCAGGAGTTTTTTATCGAAAAAGTCCTTTCCGTTAAAAGAGACAGGCAAAACTTGACAAACTCGAGATTATTGGGCGGTTTGCTGTTGGACGGCATCGACCCGGCGGAAGCGCGCAAAAACGAGATATTCGAGCAGTTGCTCTATTCCGCCTGTAGAACAGTTAACATAGAACAATTAAGACCTATCACCGCCATGCTCGGCAATTGTTCATCGAAGGACGGCGACTGCGAAGAAAAAATGCAGCAGACGTTTCAAATCCTGTGGGCAGCCGCGGATGAAAAAGGAAAACTAAAATTACTACTCACCGCGGTTTGTTTGGACTGGCCGGAAGATAAAATCAGTAAGTTTGCCGGAGATTTCTTAACCGGAAAAGAACCTGAAATCGCCCTGTTCAAAATCTTCTTTATAGAAAAATCAAATCCCAAATATTTCCAATCCCTGGAGAAAAGTTTCGATTTACTCTGGCATACTCAGAATTATCTTTCTTTTTCATCTGAATTTGGAAACCTAATTGCCGCAGCGTTGTCAACTGTGATTACTCCCTTAGGAGAAAAATTTACCGCACAAAGAGCCTTTGAAAAAAAAATAGCAAACTTCGCTTTTTTAAATTTGGGTGGGCCATTCTTTTATTATTCATTAAATAGTTTATTTATCGTTTATAATAGCAAAAACAACAATACGGATTTAAACCGGGAGCGGGCGCTGGAGCGGACGCGGGACCTGGAGCGGGACCTGGACCGGGAGCGGGACCGGGACCGGGAGCGGGACCTGGACCGGGAGCGGGACCTGGACCGGGAGCGGGACCTGGACCGGGCGCTGGAGCGGGACCTGGACCTGGACCGGGCGCTGGAGCGGGAGCGGGAGCGGGACCGGGACCGGGAGCGGGACCGGGCGCAAAATATTGTGGCATTACAAAAATTCTCTTTAGAACAAAAAAAAATTTTTTGGGAGATCGTGTTGGGCAAGCCCGATTTGTACAGCCCCATTCTCGATATCTTATGCGATATCTTTGCTTTAAAACCCCGCCACCTGTGGTGGGAGGCGCTGCGGGTAGGTTTCCTGCCCAGGGTGCCCAAACGAATCACTCTCTTTGATGAGAGTAAATGGCAGCATGTGGAAAAGGCTTTCGAAGTTGACACTGCCGGTGAAACGGAAATATATTTGGCCGCATGGCAGCTTATTTTCGATTCCTGGCTTTATATTTTCGGTTACTACGAAAAACGGGAAGAATCGCTTTTTAAGAACCTGGCCCGGTTGACCGCAGACCACGACGCCCCGCCGCTGCGCATCGCCCACTGCATCCGCGACCTTGCCTACGGCGACGAAACCCGGACAAAAGACCTTGTCAAAATGGTACGATCTAAGGACCCGCGTTACCGGAAAATCTTCGAAACCTGTTACTGGCTCCCTACCCCGGAAGAAGCGGCCCGCGAAGCCCGAAAAAAATAGGAACAAAGAGTTCCGGGAAAGAGGCGCTCAATCCCCATAATGAGTCCTGACCCGGATGATGAATACTTGCACCATCTCATTATTTATAGAATAAACAATCCTGTCTTTGTACGTAAGTCGCAAAGAATAAAATCCCTTTAACTCCCCTACCAGGGCTTTACCAATGTAAGGATTTTCAGCCAGTGAACGACAAACCTGTTTTGCTTTTTCCTTTAATTTTGGCGTTAATTTTTCTATATCTTTTTTTGCTTGCCTGGAAAAAGCCAACCTATATTTCTTCACCGAAGACTTCCTCGAAGGTGAACGAATCGCCCCTGTCCATTTCTGTTTTTGCCCTTTTCACGGAAGCGACAAATTCCTTATCCCTCGACAATTCGATAGATTCGAACAAGCTGTCCAATAATTCTTTATCTATAAGAACAAAATTTTGCGTTTCTTTCACGATCACAACTCCGTCGGTTTGCACATCGACCATCTTGAATATCTGATCGAAATTCTTCCTGGCATATTCATAGGTTATTGCCTTCATTTTGGCCTCCAGCATATATATAGGATTTATTTTACCGGTTGTCAAGTATTTTGCAGGATTTATGAATAATTTTTTGCCTTCGTCGGTAAATTGAAAGATTTCAAAAGAGAAGATTAAACCTGAACTCGAAAACGTTCGGTCAACCGGCAAAAAAGACCGACTTGTCTATTGAATTATAAAACCATTTCGTATAAAATATCAATGTGTTGAAGATGAAGTGTTATCATCCGGTTCGGGTAACATGAAGTAATTATAACTATATAGTAGAGAAAATATTATGGCAACATCGGCGCAATTAAAAGCATTGGTTAAAAGTTTCGCGGACGGCGACGACGACCGCTTCTACACCTATGCGCTGCAAATTTCAGCCCATGAAGCCAGACTCGGTCACGGCAAATTGGCTCAAGAGCTGCGGGCTATTATCGATGCGGCCAGACAAAAAAAAGAAAAAATCGCCTTTTCACAGAAAACCATCCCTATCGCCCAACCCAAAGGGGAACTGGCAAATTTACTAACTGCTTCTTATCCCGATGTGCGCTTCACGGAGATGATCCTGCCCGCTTCGGTTTCCGGGCGGCTAAATAGGATAATCAAAGAGCAGCGGCAGATCGAAGCATTACAAAGCCACGGTCTTTCTCCCAGGAGAAAATTCCTGCTGCTGGGTCCTCCGGGGACGGGGAAAACCATGACGGCTTCCGCTCTTGCCGGGGAACTGCGCCTGCCCCTATTTGTGATCCGGTTGGACGGCATCATAACGAAATTCATGGGCGAAACATCGGCAAAACTGCGGCTTGTTTTCGATGCTATCAACCAGCACCGCGGCATATATTTATTCGACGAATTCGATTCTATCGGCACCACCCGCTCGTCCATAAACAACGTGGGGGAAGTTCGCCGGATATTAAACAGCTTCCTGCAATTTATCGACCAGGATGAATCGAACAGCATGATACTGGCCGCCACCAACCACCCGGCGATCCTCGATTACGCCCTGTTTCGCCGTTTCGACGATGTGATCGAATACAGCCTGCCCGACGGGGACGAAAGGGCAAAACTTTTAGAAATCAAGTTAGGTGGTTTCTGCACCCCGGGGTTAGACATAAAAAAACTTGCCGGGGAATCGGTGGGCCTCAGTTATGCGGAGATAAGCCGCGCCTGTGAAGATTCTTTAAAAGAAACGATAATTAACAACCGGGAGCAGGTAACGCAAGAAATCGCCTCGCAGATGCTTGCGGAGAGGAAAAGGTACCACGACAAAATTTTTAACAATTCCCAACAGATAGGAGATAGGAAATAAGTGTAATGGAGAATTCCCGTTTCAAACACCGGCATCTAATTTTATCGGACACATCGACCACCGAAAAACATTTACTATTCACCGGCACAGTGTGAACAAATGCCCAAAAAAAACTTTATACCGAATAAATTGAAACCCTGGCTCGAAGCAAGAAAACGATTCCGCCTTTCCCACACCCAAATCCAGATGGCCCGAGAATTAGGTCTGAATCCGAACAAATTCGACCAATTGGCAAACGATAAACAACAACCCTGGAAAATCCCATTACCGGCCTATATCGAAAAACTCTATTTCAAGAGATTCAAAAAAACCAAACCGGAAAAAGTTCTCTCTATCGAACAATCGGTAAAAGAAACCCGCAAGAAAAAAGAAGAAAAGAAAAATAGAACAGGCGGAAAACAAACAACCGCAAAACCTGGATGATCCCGTTTAATCCCATAACAACCTACAACCTCATAACGATTCCTGACCCGGAAAGAGCAAAAAAATTAAAAAAACCAATAACACTATTGCCTTTTATCAATTTTTATAGTATTAATATGTTTTGTTTCCGAGAATTAACAGTAAACATTCGTCGAAAGGAGGTATTAACCAAATGGAAACCGCAGACATTTTAAAGGCTTTTGAAACCGTTGACGGCGTGTATAAACACTGCGAGGTAGATGAAGCTCTTAAACAACAAAAAACCATAACTCCGCATTTGATCGAAATCCTCAAAAAAGTGCTCGTCAATCCCGGCAGCTTCGCCCGGGGGGAGAGTGATGACTATGCACATATATATGCTGTCATGCTCTTAGGGTATTTCAGAGAAGCCGCCGCTCATGAAACCATTGTCAGGCTTTTCAGCTTCCCCGGTGAATTGCCCCACGTCATTTTTGGGGATATCGTCACCGAAGAGTTGAATAATATTCTCTATAGAACCGCCAATGGAAAAATCGACCTTATAAAATCCATGATCCTCGATACCAAGGTAAATGAATACTGCCGTGCCGCGGCCATCGAATCCCTGGTATTTTTCGTTGTTTACGAGGAAATCGAGAGAGAAGAAGTTACCCGGTTTTTGGATTCTCTTTTCGATCTTCTCTATAAAGAGGAATTCGTGTCGGAATTACTTTTCACATCGTCGGCAACCGCGGCACACAATATATTCCCTGAAGAACTAATGGATAAAGTGGATGAAGCTTACGAAGAGGGCTGCATAGCATCTTTTTTCGTATGCAGGGGAGATTTCGATACAGCCCTGAAAGATGGAAAAAAGAAGGTGCTCGAACAGACAAAATCAAGATTAGAGAACCGCTATCCCGAGGATTTTCATGACTGGATGTCCTCCTGGTCTTGTTTTAAGGCCGATAATAGGATTACCGGCACAGGTAGTAAAATATTGTACACTGCCGGCGAAAAAAACAAACAGAAAAGAGCAAGAAAAAAAAGAAAGAAAAAATAGATTTTTCCCGTTTATGATTGCAATTATTTTCCCGGTATTATATATTATTATACTATATACTATCAAATGCTGCGTCAATCTTGAAATGACGAGTAAACAGAAGTTTTGATCAAGACTTTTCATGAGCGATACGACTGGGGAAAAGTTAATCGATCTTCGCAGGCTGTATCCATTATCTCATAACGACATCACTTTTCCTGCTGTTAATCCAACAACGTTAGCTATCCGTACATAGGCCCCAGGACGCGGTGGCCACCTGGACAATTAAAACCGGCAGGTGATTCTATCCAATTACTTCGATTATGATCGACAGTACCTCAAAACCGCTTACTTCCCGGTGCGGGGCTACATTCCCGTCCGAGCCATCGTGTAAGTGATGTGGAAAGGTGTCGATTTCGGGATGATGATTCGCATTATCCCAGCGTTTCAGCAAACGCCCCTCTTTATCCTGCCAATGATACCTATACTTAGTTCGCTTAAAAGAGCCTGCCTGCTCGACTAACCTTTCGGTTAACTCGACAAAACTCCCATCAAAGAAATATATCTTATAACGATAAATCCCGATCTTTTCTAATTCAGTATCCCAGATCGTCCTGCGAAGGATTTCAATATTTACAATCTCTTCGGCTGTAAAAATGAGATCATCGAGCTTTGTTAGATAAGTATTTATCATTTAATGATTTGTAATGAGAGCTTCCATTTTCTCTATCCTTTCCCGGTAGAGGAGTATGTTTTCATATAAACTGCTCCATTCAAAATAGTCTCCGGCATCCCCTAAGTTCCCGGCTTCAAATTCCCGGTAAAATACGTCTGACGCCATTTTATAATTCTTCTCGAACTTTTTTAATTCCGCTTCGATTTGGGCGATACAGCCGCGGTATTTTTCCAACCGGTAACTTATAAGTTTATTCAGGGTGTTAGCGACGATTTCTCCCGCGCCCAAAGCGATGAGTGCATCTATCTTTTGGTGAGCAGCGCCTGTCGAGTTTTTCGACATTTCAAAGTTTTCCATATTTTGCTGCCTCCTGTATCTTTTTCTTAATCCAGGCACCTAACATCTATGCCACTGTTAATATAGTATATTTTGTTTTTACTGTCAATTCTTAACTAAGAAATTTTTGTTCCTTAATTATCATCTACGTAGCCGAGGCTTTTGAGTTTCTCTAAGTTATCCTGGTCCAGCTTGATATTAGAACTCTTCTTTTTGTATTTTTTGCTCGCTTTCATAAATTCTTCGAACTGCTTCTCCAAACCACGGGCAATCTTGAATCCTTTAAAATAATGGTTGTGCTGCTCCAACTTATCACCGATCAAATTAAACAACTCCCGCTTTTTCGGCCGGGTAAAAATAAATTGCCACTTCCGGAAAATAGTAGATTTAAACTCTACCACTTTTTTCACGCTTTTCCACAAATAGGGAAAAAGATAACGGTCTTTAAAATCTTCTTCTTTACCTTCGATAAGGGGAACAAGACTCATCCCTTCGTCATACTTGCCCCGGGGCAGCCCGATTATATCACGCACCGTGGGCAGGATGTCGATAGTGCTCACTAAAGCCTTGGGCCGCCGCGACATATCCGGCGCCGGTTCGGGCAAATAAATCATCAAAGGCACCTGGATTTCTTCCCGGTATAAGCTGTTGCCGTGGCCCATTTTGCCGTGGTCCCACAAACCTTCGCCGTGGTCGGCTGTAACCACTAACAGGGTGTTTTTATCCCAACCGAAAAGTTTATACATCTCCTCTAAATGCTGATCCACAAAATTGATCTCGCTGTCATAGGCGGAGATCAGGTGTTCCTGCCTGTCTTCTTTGGGTTGATACCAGGGTTCCCGCCTGTGGTAGGGGGCGTGGGGGTCCATATAATGGATATAAAGAAAATACTTACCGCTGCCGGTAATCTCTTCTTTCCAGGCTTTCAAGGTTTTATTCACCTCCGGGGCTTTGTGGTACATGTTGCAGACGAACTTATCGAACCCCTGGGTGAATCCCTGCTTCTCGCCGATATTGAGATTATCTGAAACACCGAAAGTACTGTACCCGGCTTTTTTCAGCACTTCGGTGATAGTGGTGATTTCCGGGGGAATTTTGTTGATTTCCATGTTGGGATCGAGTTCTTTGGCCATCCTGATGGCCAGCAGCCCCATCAACACCTGGTGCTGAAAAGGATACAAAGAGGTAAATATAGAAGCCGTGGCCGGTGAAGTCCAGGAAGATACGGAAAAAGCATTCTCAAAAACCACCGCTTGCTCAGATAATTTAGATAAAAAAGGGGCGGTGTTTTTTTTGTAGCCGTAGAAAGGAAGGTGGTCCGATCTTAAAGTGTCGATCACTACCAGCACTACGTTATAATTTTTCAGTTCCTTTTTTTTGCAGGAACTAAAAACAAATAGCAGGGTAAGTATCGATAGCCCGGTGATAAAACCGGTTGTTATTAAAATCTTTGTGTTTATTTTATTATTCATTAGGGTTATCCTTTATTTTTAGTTTCACAATGCTATCATATCCCCTGTTTATAGTCAAGGGTGGGGCTGCTTTCAGCAAACAATCTTGCCTCCGGCGGGGGTGCGGCGCACCCAGCCTATAAGCCCCGGCT
>JAGLSW010000207.1 GCA_023135565.1 Candidatus Aminicenantota bacterium
TTATGAAGAATTTTATTTTATTTTTCGATTTGAATTAAAACGGTTTTTGTGTGTAGGAAATCTAATTATACTTTTATTAGCGCTGTATCTTGTTTATAATAGGGTTAACGGCAGCCAAAAAATGAAAACAAAAGTCCAGGAATTCAAAGAGCTTGAGTCCATCATCTTTAGTAAAATATTGAATTACCTGCATTACAGTTTTCAAGGATTCAGGGTGCTTTATGTGCCCGGGGAGTCTGCCATCGCTAAACATTCCATCTTAGGTTTTGCTTTGCGATTTCTTCAGGAAAACAGCATCACCATCAACAGAGAGATCGCCTTAAATAAAGCAGAAAAAGATGCCCAAACTCAAAAAAAAAAGGAGACCAATCATGAAGAATAAACTGTTTTTAAAAGTAGTAACCGTGGTTTTTGTTTTATTTGTTTTTAGTCCTCGTGTTTTCTCTTATATCTGCGCAAACGGCGCCGGCGGCGGCTACGGGGAAAACCCGGGAGAAAAAGTCGCCGGGGTTGGCAGCGCTATAGAAAATTATATCATAGATGGCGGCGGTTATTTTTTAAAAGCCAATTCCGGTATCTCTTTATTTTTAAACAAGGTTGAATTATCCGCTTTAAACGGCGTGGATTATGCTGAGTTGAATGCCATATTAAACAGCGCTGCGGACAATATGCAGACGGCCTGTTCAACCTATGAGAATTTGATAAAGCTTGCCGAAATAACCCCTTACGATGAGGCTGTGACTGCCGCATTAAAAACCTTTAATTACAACGGTTTTTTAAAGGAAAAAAATTTAATCCCCGTTATTTTTAACGAAGTTGGGGAATATCTAAAAAGGGGCGATATTACAGGCGCTTTAAAAAAAATCCAGGAGAAATTCGACGAAATATCGACCCTGTTGGCGGCCATACGGGTCGAGGCGGCTGCCGGTAATTTACCGGGTACAGCGAACCTGTGGGTATTAAACGGTAAATGCTGCCGGGCTTTATTATTCGGCCAATATATCGCGGAGGTTTTCGGTGAAATTAATAAATAAGAAAAGCTGAAAATCCCCGAGGAGATTATGAAGAATTTTATTTTATTTTT
>JAGLSW010000208.1 GCA_023135565.1 Candidatus Aminicenantota bacterium
AACAAAAAAGCCCCTCAGTGCCACCTCCTGGCAAGTCTCAATCGGGGAATTTTAGCTGGTCAATAATCAAAAGTTTGGCCCCCGGAGGCAAAGTTGCTGGGAAATATTGAGATTTTTTATAGTTGATAATAAATAGTTTTAGTATTATAATCTATAATTATGAAAAAGCTGCCTATAGGAATCCAGACTTTCAGCGATTTAATCGAAGGCGATTATATCTATGTCGATAAGACGGAGGCTATCTATAATCTTTTTGCCGGCGGCGGCAGGTACTACTTTTTATCCCGGCCCCGGCGTTTTGGAAAGTCCCTGTTATTATCCACCATCAAGGAGATATTTTCCGGCAGTAAGGAACTGTTCAAAGGACTGTGGATATATGACAAAATAGACTGGGAAAAACATCCGATCATTCACATAGATTTTTCAAAAATCGGCTATAATAACCCCGAAGTACTGGAAAAAGAACTGGACATCAAAATCGAGGAGCTGGCAGCCGAACAAGGAATAACACTCTATAAAGGAAAAACCCCTGTCAGCAAGTTCGGCGAACTCATCGAAAAAGTTTCCGAAAAGAACCGGTCTAAAGTGGTTCTCCTCATCGACGAATACGACAAACCGATCATTGATTTTATTGCTGAAAAAAAGATAGCGGCAGCCAACCGGGACATTTTGAGGCAGTTTTACACTGTTATCAAAGCTTCCGACCAATACCTGGAATTCGCTTTTTTGACCGGGGTTTCTAAATTTTCGCGGGTTTCCGTATTTTCCGGTTTGAACAACTTGAACGATATAACCCATGACGAAAAGTATTCCACCATGTTGGGGTATACTCATGAAGAACTCTTGTTCTATTTCGATACCCGGTTGGCGCAAGCTCTGAAAAAAAGAGCGGATCAAAGTAAAGAAAAACTGGTGGCAGAGATAAAACGTTGGTACAACGGTTATACCTGGGATGCGCGCCATTTTGTATATAATCCTTTTTCTATTCTCAATTTTTTCGACAAAAACCGTTTTTCCAATTACTGGTTTACATCGGCCACACCGACGTTTTTGATAAAGTTGGTCAGGCAGCGCAGCGTGAATGTCGAAAAACTGGAACATTACCGGGCGGGAGAATCTTTTTTTAACGCCTTTGAAGTGGATAATATTAATGTGGCTTCTCTGCTTTTCCAGACCGGGTATTTGACCATCGAGAAAATCGAGGAAAGCGAGGAGTTAGACCGCATTTATACTTTATCTTATCCCAATTTGGAGGTAGAGAAATCCTTTCTCGAGCACCTGCTGGCTGAATTTTCCTCGCAGTACCCTGATGAAATCGGCGTTTTGGTGTACGATTTGAAAAAATATCTTTATGATAACGAACTCGATACATTTTTTGAACTTATAAAATCTTTATTTGCCTCGATTCCATACAATATTTTTCCCGCGGACAAGGAGTCTTACTATCACTCCCTTATTTACCTGTTGTTAACCCTGGTGGGCGTCAACGTCCAGTGTGAAATCCAGACTCACAAAGGTAGGATCGATGCGGTTATCGAAGCCCCGGAATACATCTTTATCATGGAATTCAAGATGGACTCGGCTGAGAAGGCGCTCGAACAAATCCGTCAAAAGAGGTACTACGAACCATATTTTTCCCGGAAAAAGCCTATTATCCTGGTAGGTGTCGCGTTTGACAAAGAAAAGCGCAATATTTCTTCTTTTAAGGCCGAACAGGTAAAACCGTAAACTGAGCCGGTTATACTTTATTTTTTGAAGAACTTAGCACAGGGGGAGAATCTATTCGAGAAAATAGCAGGCGCAATTTTCGGTTTGACTATAACGGGGTTTTCTGGTATCATACACTCTCTCCGAGCTTTTCGAGCTAAGGCGAAAGCTACGCTCCAAAGCCGATAGGGTTAACCTGGAAACGGGTTGGCCTTCCGTGTTTGAAAAGGAGAAATTAACCGGGTTTCCCCCCGTAATTCCCCCTTTTTAAACTACGAAAATAGGTGTCTCTATGAAAAAAATAACGGTTATTTTGTCGCTGCTGCTGCTCTTTTTTTCCTGCGGGGAAAAGAAAAAAGAACAGGTACTGGTGCTTCATGCCGGTTCCCTGGCGCTTCCTTTTAAAGATATGGCTGCTGCCTTTATGGCTGAATACCCAGGCGTTCATGTGATATTGGAAGCTCACGGCAGCCGCACCTGCGCCCGGCAGATCACGGACTTAGGCCGCCGCGCCGATGTGATGGCTTCCGCCGATTCGGCTGTGATTAAGAATCTTTTGATGCCGGAACATGCCGCTTTCTGCATTGATTTTACTACTAACGAAATGGCGCTGATGTACAGTGGATTCTTTTTTGCCTGTCCCTTTTTCTATGCTTTTTCTATGAATAAAGAGATAAGCTCGAATATCTGAATTATGAATGATTATGTAAAAAAGGAATTATCTAAACAACTCAGCATGGGAACCAATCCTTTCAAGAGTTAACCTGTTACCTTCGATCTTATAGACTAAAAGCAAATTCGGCTCGATATGACACTCTCTTCTGTCCTTATATTCACCCTTTTTCCCTTTTAATTTATGATCTTTATATTTAGGCTCCAGCTTTACCTGTCCGGCAAGACATTCGATCACGTGTCTGATCTCGGCCTTCCTCTCATCCTCCTTTGTTTTATTTGATTTGATAATTTTATCGAGGTCTTTCTTAAATTTCTTTAAATAATCGACATTTAACATTAAAGCTCTAATCGGTTATACAGATCATCTAAATTCCTGGTTTTAACCAGGTTTCTTCCTTCATCCGAATCTCTAAAGGCTTCGAGAGTTTCTTCACTGGGTTCTTTAATTTCAAAGGGCAAGGCTTTTGCCGTCTTAACTTTGCTGTAAAACAAATTGATGGCCTCAGTTGCGGAAAACCCCAGGGATTTAAAAATGGATTCAACCTCTTTTTTTAGTTCCGGCTCTATAGCTGCTCTTATTGTGGCTGTTTTTGCCATTTTTTCACCTCCTGTATAGCTAAACCTCAGTTACGGCACCATATAATATAATATAATAATCATTTTTTGTCAATTCTTGGGATTCTTTTTTGCCTGTCCCTTTTCTCTCCCCTAAATGGACGCAATATATCAACCGTTTTTTAAAAATTTAAAAAATGGTTGACAAAAGTTCGCAAATAAGCCAACATCGGAGCCCAGGCTAAAATGATTAAGTTTAAAGACTATTTAGATAAAAGGTTAAAAGATGATCCGGATTTGGCTTTAGGATTTTGGGACGGGTATGAAGATTTCAAGATCGGCGTGATGTTGAAAGAAGCCAGGGAAAACTCCGGCCTAACCCAGGAACAGATAGCTCAAAGAATAAAAACTACAAAAAGTGTCATCTCCAGGATTGAAAATCATGCCAAAGATATCCGCCTTTCCACCCTGAAAAAATTCGCCAACGCATTAGGAAAAAAATTAACTGTTTTGATCGAATAGAATCGTTCATCTTTTAGTTTGACTATAACGGGCTTTTCTGGTATCATACACTTTCTCCGAGCTTTTCGAGCTAAGGCGAATGCTACGCTCCAAAGCCGATAGGGTTAACCTGGAAACGGGTTGGCCTTCCGTGTTTGAAAAGGAGAAATTAACCGGGTTCCACCCCATAATTCCCCCTTTTCAAACCTCTAAAACAGGTGTCTCTATGAAAAAAATTATGATTGTTTTGTCGCTGCTGCTGCTCTTTTTTTCCTGCGGGGAAAAGAAAAAAGAACAGGTACTGGTGCTTCATGCCGGTTCCCTGGCGCTTCCTTTTAAAGATATGGCTGCTGCGTTTATGGCTGAATACCCGGGCGTTCAGGTGCTGTTAGAAGCCCACGGCAGCCGCACCTGCGCCCGGCAGATCACGGACTTAGGCCGCCGCGCCGATGTGATGGCCTCAGCCGATTCGGCTGTGATTAAGAATCTCCTAATGCCCGAACATGCCGCTTTCTGCATTGATTTTACTACTAACGAAATGGCGCTGATGTACAGTGAGAAGAGCCTTTTTGCCGAAGAAATTAATGCCCGGAACTGGTTCGAGATATTGTTAAGGCCGGGGGTGGAATACGGTCATTCGGATCCCAATGCCGACCCCTGCGGTTACCGGGCGCTGTTGACCTGGCAACTGGCAGAAAAACATTACCGGTCGCCGGGCCTCTTCGATAAATTGAAAGAGAAAATGCCCAAAAAAAACATCCGCCCCAAAGAGGTGGATTTGATTGCTTTACTGGAAGCCGGGGAACTCGATTATATCTTTATTTACCGCAGTGTGGCGGAACAGCACAAGGCGGCTTATGTGCAGCTTCCCGATGAGGTGAATCTAAAATCCGCTGCCCTGGCGGATTTTTACCGCGGCGCGTCGCTGCAGGTAAGCGGTAAAAAACCGGGGCAATGGATAGAGAAAAGAGGCGCACCCATGGTGTATGGCATCACCCTGCCGAAGAATGCGCAGAATCCGGCCGGGGGCGCTGCGTTTATTGCTTTCGTGTTGAGCAAGGCGGGACAAGAAATCATGAAAAAGAACGGCCAGCCGGAGATTATTCCCCCCACAGTGGATAACAAAGAGAACCTCCCCGAAATGTTAAAAAAAAAATTAGATGATGCCTTCGGCGAGTCAGAACCTTTTTGAAAAAAGGTTCCGACACCTCCAAAAACTTCTATTAAGCTGAACGTTTGGGCAAATTCCCCAACGTTTGATGTGGGCGCAAACGTTTGCTTAACAAAAGTTTTGATCAAACTTTTTTGAAGGTGCGGTGTGCCGCGGCCCCCAACTTCAATTTAATGGGGGCGTCACCCGGCAGGGTCGCCGAAGGCAAATAAAATAAAAACATGAAATTTAAAATAATTTTTTCTTTTTTGGGTTTCCTGCTGCTGTTGTTTATCGCCGTGCCTATCTTTAAGATGCTGACAGCGGCAGACCCGGCAGCCCTACTGGAAACAGCCAAAGACGCGGAAGTCTACAATGCTATTTTTTTAACGCTGCGGGCTTCGCTGTGGGCTACTATTGCCGCCCTGCTCTGCGGCGTACCGTTAGCTTACCTGCTGGCGCGGAAAGATTTTCGCGGCAAAAAGTTAGTGGAAGGCATTATCGACCTGCCGGTGATTATTCCCCACACCGCTGCCGGCATTGCGCTGCTCACTGTTTGGGGGCGCAATTCCTGGTTTTCAAAACTAAGCGGGATAAATATCATCGGCACCGAAATCGCCATCTCTTTAGGAATGTTTTTTGTTTCCGTGCCTTTTTTGGTGAATGCGGTGAAAGAAGGTTTTAACTTGATCGACGAAAGGTATGAAAAAACCGCCGTCACCCTGGGCGCTTCGCCCTGGAAAGCCTTTTTGACCATCAGTTTGCCCATGGTCAAAAAATCGCTTATTTCCGGCTCTATTATGATGTGGGGCCGGGGGATTTCCGAGTTCGGCGCCGTGGTGATTTTGGCTTTTCATCCCATGACCGCGCCTGTGCTTATTTTCGAGCGTTTTCGCAATTTCGGCTTAAAGTACGCTCTGCCGGTGACCGCGCTGTTGATATTGATAAGCTTGATGGTGTTTATTGTTGTTCGAGTCTTCGAGGATAGGAAATCATGAGCCTGAAATTACAAAATATAAGCAAAAATTTTAAGCAGTTCGCCTTGAAAGAAATAAATTTAGAAATTAAGCAGGGCGAATATTTTGTAATTTTGGGCCCCAGCGGCGCCGGTAAAACCCTGATCTTAGAAATGATAGCCGGGCTTTTAAAACCCGATGCCGGGGCGGTTTCCGGCATAGACCGGGGCAAGATCGGTTTTATTTACCAGGATTATATGCTTTTTCCCCATTTGACGGTTTATGAAAACATCGCCTATGGTTTAAAAATCAGGAAAAGAGACAGCCGGGAAATTAAAGCCCTAATCGAAAAATTGGCGGCCCGGCAGGACATCGAACATCTTTTGCAGCGTGATGTGTTAAACCTGTCGGGAGGCGAGAAGCAGCGGGTAGCTATTGCCAGGGCCCTGGCTGTTTCGCCGCGGGTTTTTCTTCTCGACGAACCCACCGCGGCCTTAGACAGGAATGCCAGGATCAAGACCCGTTCAATGTTTATGGACTTGCATAAAGAGACCGCTGCCACTTTTGTTCATGTGACCCATGATTTTGAAGAAGCGTTGGCCCTGGCCGACAGGATTGCTATTTTGATAGACGGCGGCATTGTGCAGTGCGGCCGGCCCGATGATGTGTTTAATAATCCCGCCGGTAAAGAAACGGCGGATTTTTTAGGCTACCGCAATGTATTCGGCGGTAAAGTGGAGAACGGTTTAATCGACATAGACGGAGTGACTGTTGCCGTGCCCCTGGAAAAAGCAGATTATGCTTATATTGCTATTCGTACCGATGATATTATTATTTCCAAACAGCGGATCGAATCTTCGGCCAGGAACTCTTTTTATGGTACGGTGAAGAATGTGATCAACAAGTCGTCCATGGTAGAGGTCGTTCTCGAAGTGGGGGGGGCGGGTTCGGCGCCCCCCAACGGCATAGAGTTAGCTGTGGATATTACCCGGAAGTCTAAAGAAGAGATGGGCATCGAACCAGGCATGCCCATGTGGGCTACATTCAAAGTCTCTTCGATAAAAATATTTAGGCATTGACTTGCCTCCGGCGGCCCTGCCGGGAGCCAAACTTTTGTAAAAGTTTGATCAAAACTTTTGTTAAGCTGAACGTTTGGGCAAATTCTCCAACGTTCGACATTGGGCACAAACGTCTGCTCAATTGAAGTTTTTGGAGGTGTCGGAACCTTTTTTCAAAAAGGTTCTGACCCGCCGGAGGCAAAATTAGGAGTAAAAATGATACAAGTTGAAGATGCAGAAAAGATATTAAATAAGATCGAAATAAAGCCGGCAATCGAGGAAGTACCTCTTCTCGAAGCGTTAGGCAGGGTACTGGCCGGGGATGTCGTATCTAAAATCGACATGCCTCCTTTCGATAAATCGGCCATGGACGGTTTTGCTTTCTCTTCGTCGGATAAATCGCCCGCCTATAAAATCGTGGAAACCATCGCCGCCGGTGATATTCCCCAAAAAGAACTAAAAAAAGGCGAATGCGCCAAAATCATGACCGGCGCTATGCTGCCCAAAGGCGCGGACCGGGTCATCAAAAGAGAAATCACGGCGGAAGAAGACGGTTTTATGACAATTTTGGAAGAGGAAAAAACGCTCAACGTCTGTCACAAAGGCGAAGACGTCAAAACCGGCGACTTGATTTTGAGTTCCGGCGCTCTAATTAGACCCCAGGAAACCGCCATTATCGCTTCCATGGGCCGGGCTGCCGTACCGGTATACAAAAAACCGCTGGTAGGCATTTTGACCACCGGTTCGGAGATCGTCGAACCCGGCGGGGAATTGCGGCAGGGACAAATCTACAACAGCAACGCCTATTCCCTCACCGCCCAGGTTCGGCATATGGGAGCAGCAGTCGAATACGGCGGCATCGCTTTAGACGATAAAACCGGCATAAAAGAACAGGTTTCCCGGTTTTTTGAAAAAGTAGATATGGTGATTATTTCCGGCGGTGTTTCCATGGGCGATTTCGACTTTGTCCCCGGCATACTGGAAGAATTGGGCGTCAAGCTCTACTTCCAAAAAATAGCAATTAAACCCGGCAAACCCACGGTTTTCGGCACTAAAGACGAAACAGTATTTTTCGGTTTGCCCGGCAACCCGGTTTCTACTTTCGTTGTCTTCGAGATTTTTGTCAAGCCTTTTCTTTATCGTATGATGGGATTTTCTTATGAACCCTTTTTTATCGAAGCGATGATGAAGCAGGATTATAAACGCAAGAAAAGCGCCCGGACTGCTTTCCTGCCGGTAATGTACCGCGACGGTTTTGTCGAAACCGTCGAATATCACGGTTCTGCGCACCTCTATGCGCTGTCACAAGCCAATGCGTTGTTGAAAGTTCCAGCCGGGCAGGACCGGGTTTTGAAAGGGAGTACCGTATATGTTAGACAGGTTTAACCGCCGGATTCATTATTTGCGCATTTCGGTAACCGACAGGTGTAATCTCAGGTGCACCTATTGTATGCCTGAAGAGGGCATCCACCTGAAGCGGCACAACGACATCATCTCCTATGAAAAGATGGTAGAAATAGTAGAAGCGGCAGCGCGGTTGGGTATCGACAAAGTGCGTTTAACCGGCGGCGAGCCTTTGGTCAGGAAAGGCGTCTCTTATCTTATCGAGCGTATCAAAGCAGTGCCCGGCATCGAGGAAGTGGCCCTGACTACGAACGGTGTGCTGCTGACAGACATGGCCGTGGAGCTAAAAAAAGCCGGTTTAGACCGTTTGAACATCTCTTTAGACACCATAGACCCCGAAAAGTATAAAAAAATTACCAGGGTAGGTGATATATCTCATGTGTTGGCCGGGCTCGACGCAGCCGCCGCAGCCGGGTTCCGCGGCACCAAGATCAACATGGTGGTGATACCCGGCGTGAACGAAAACGAAGTGGCGGGCATGACAGCTTTTTGCTTAAAAAAAGGGCTGCGTTTGCAGCGCATCAATCATTATTCGTTGACCGGATTGGACAGCATTAACCGTGATTACCGGGCAGAGCGGCCATTATCCTGCCGGGAGTGCAACCGAATCCGGTTAACTTCCGAAGGCAAGTTGAAACCCTGTCTTTTTTCCGACCGGGAGTATGAGATCGATTTTGCCGATTTAGAAGGCAGTTTACGGGCAGCGATATTGGATAAGCCCCGGGAGGGCACCTGCTGCACCACCAAAGGCAACTGGCAAATCGGAGGATAGTTTTTTTACCACGAAGCACACGAAAAACACGAAGGGGATCGGTGATCCCACCCTAAACGAAAGTTTTGTTCAAACTTTTTCAACCCCGCGGCGCGGTGAGCCGATGAGGGGCATTTTACAGGACGAAAAAGCGTATCGCTCAACAAAAGTTTTGGGAGTCCAGAACCCTTTTTCAAAAGGGTTTTGGCCGCCGGAGGCAAATTTAATATAGAATAAAAGGAGGTCTCATGAAATTATCGCATGTGAATAAAGCAGGCGAAGCCGATATGGTAGACATCAGCGCCAAAGAAATCGTGCATCGTGAAGCAGTTGCTTCCGGCGCTATTTTTTTGCAGCCCGGGACCATCGAGCTTATTAAAAAGAATATGGTCAAAAAAGGCGATGTGCTTTCCGTAGCGCGCATAGCCGCCATCAGCGGAGCAAAAAAGACCTTCGATCTCATCCCCTTGTGTCACAATATCCCTATTAATAAGATCGAAGTCTCTTTTGTTGTCCGGGAAGACAGGATAGACATCGGGGCCAGGGCGGTTTGCGATGCCAAAACCGGCATCGAAATGGAAGCGTTGACCGCAGTCTCTATCGCCGCTCTCACTATTTATGACATGTGCAAAGCGGTAGATAAAAAGATGATTATTTCCAACATAAAGTTAGACGAAAAAAAGAAGGAGTCGGCGGAGTGCGGCGCACCCTATGAGGGGCCTGGCGAAAGCATCTTCGACCATGTTGCCCCGAAAGTTTGTTTTTTCAGCAAACTTTCATGAAGTATTAATAAAAAGGTTCTGACCCGCCGGAGGCAAGAAGTTAAAAAAATGAAAAAAACAAAAATAGAATTTAAGATCGAATCGGTCAATATTTCCGATAAGAAAGGCGTACAGAAGCACCGCGTAGAGGAAGTGGAATTAGTAGAAGATTTCGGCATCAAAGGGGACGCCCATGCCGGGAAATGGCACCGGCAGGTCTCTTTTTTGGCTGGTGAGGGCGTCGACAAAATGAAAGAGAAGGGCTTAGAATTGCAGCCCGGCGCATTTGGTGAGAACATTGTTACCAGGGGCATAGACTGGAGTCAAGTCAAAGTCGGCGGCAAAGTGTTTATTAAGGACCTTATTTTGGAAGTGACCCAGATCGGCAAAGAGTGTCATGACCGGTGTGCCATTTATTATGCCGCCGGGGAATGTATTATGCCCAAGCAGGGCATCTTTGTCAAAGTGTTGAAAGGAGGCAGAATCCATGCTGAAGATAGCGGTTATTACAGTATCTGACCGGGCTTCCCGGGGCGAATATGAAGACCTGTCCGGCCCTAAAATCAGGGAGATTCTTTCCGGCAGTTCTATCGAATGCGAGGTTTCGTTGACAATAGTTGCCGACGAGGAAGAACAGATCAGGAAAGCCTTACAGGACAATTTAGATAAAGATTATATATTGACCACTGGCGGCACCGGGATTTCGCCCCGTGATATTACCCCCGATGTCAGCCGGGAAGTGTGTGAAAAGGAACTGCCCGGCATTGCCGAGATGCTGCGCGCCGAATCTTACAAAGAGACGAAGAATGCCGTTTTTTCCCGCGGTTTTGCCGGTATGGAAGGGCGGACGATTATCGTTAATTTTCCCGGCTCGGTAAAGGCCGTAATTTTGTGTACGAAGCTGCTGCTGCCTATATTGGAGCACGGAGTGAAGATGCTTCGCGGAGCCGGTCATTAGCGTAATTTCGACAAACATTGTTTCTCGTGGTGCCGCATAGCGGCTCAGAGGGTGGGTGCGCCGCACCCCTTCGCGGCGGCGGTCATTAGCCAGCACCCTTTAATTTTTTTTGCATGGAAGTAATTTTTTCCGGGATTCCGCTTGATTTTATTTTTTTTCTCATTTATACTCAACTATTAAGAATTATAAAAATATCATAGCGATTAAAAGGAGGTTCTATGAGAAAAAAACTTTTAGTAATTATTTTTTCGGTATTAATGTTTGCTTCGGTTTCTGTCCAGTATGCCGCAGCCGCCGGGTCATCGACCTTAAAGGTAAAGGTGCTGGAAAACAAAAAAATTACCATTAACATCTGGGCAAAAAAAGGGAAAGCAGTGATGTATTTTATGGGCAATCATATGTTTAAAATGAGCGCTAAGTTTGTACCGATTGCCGGTTCGACGCCCGACAACCTGGTCCAGTTGAAAGGGAATGGCTTCCGCAGTATTCATTTGAACAGGAGCAGGAAAATATTGTATTTCAGGGAAGGTAAGACCGGTGAATTTGCCAATGTCGATATTGCGGAGCAAGGGGATAAATTGGTTGTAACATTCGAGAAAAACCAGGGCATCTCCTTACAAATCGATAAAAATGCGAAAAAAGTAGTGATGTATTTTAAAGGTAACCATATGTTTTTTATGAGCTATAAATTTTTATCTTTTGCCGGTTCGACTCCTAACAAGGTGGTCGAATTGAAAGGGGACGGATTTCGTAGTATTCATTTGAACATAGGTAGGAAAATATTGTATTTCAGGGAAGGTACGACCGGTGAATTTGCCAAAGTCGATATTGCGGAGCAAGCGGAGCAAGGGGATAAATTGGTTGTAACATTCGAGAAAAACCAGGGCATCTCCTTACAAATCAATAAAAATGCGAAAAAAGCAGTGATGTATTTTATGGGCAATCATATGTTTAAAATGAGCGCTAAGTTTTTGCCGATTGCCGGTTCGACTCCTAACAATGTGATCGAATTGAAAGGGAATGGCTTCCGCAGTATTCATTTGAACAGGAGCAGGAAAATATTGTATTTCAGGGAAGGTACGACCGGGGAGTTTGCCAAAGTCTCTATCGAATAATCTTTCCGGAAATTAACCGGCAAATTTGAGTAAGGTCGCCCGGCGTGTTAGGAATTTCAAATTCTCGAACATCGACTGCCCTTTTCTTGAAATAAAAAAACAAAAAATGTTGACATCCATTGATAAAACTATTATATATAAAGCATGGTGAAAAAAAATGGAAACTGAAGGCATAACCATAGAAATACCGGAAGCCATCGTCCACACGATGAAATTGCCCCGGGAACAGGTAAAGGACTATTTGTTGATCGACATAGCTGCTTCACTCTATAAACAGGGTATCCTTTCTTTTGGGAAAGCGCGGCAGTTATGTGAAATGAGTAAATGGGAATTTCAGAGGGAATTGGGAATTAGAAAAATCGAAAGGCACTACGAAGAGAAGAGTTTACTAGAGGATATAGATTTTGCCTATAGTAATAAGTAATTCGTCACCGATCATCAATCTTGCCATTATCGGGAGGCTTTATCTTGTCGGGAAATTCTGGAACAAGATATATATACCCGAAGCTGTTTGGCAAGAAGTAGTTATAGATGGAGGTGATAAAGGTGAGGTAGATGAAATAAGAAAAGCCGGTTGGATTATAGTTGAAAAGGTTAAAGACAAGAACTTAATACTCGCATTGGAGCAGGACCTTGATAAAGGTGAAGCAGAGGCAATTGCACTTGCTATCGAGAAGAATGCAGACATTATCCTGATAGATGAAACAGATGCCCGGGAAGTAGTGGACATTTATGGGATTAACAAAACCGGGGTCCTGGGGATTTTAATCCTGGCTAAGTTAAGGGATGAAATCCCCAGTCTAAAGAAGGAAATCGAGAATTTAAAGGTGAAGGCTAATTCCTGGTTGAAAGATTCCCTGATTCAAGAGGTATTAGGAAAAGTCGGTGAACTGTAAACTATGAACAAACCTAAACCAATAATCCGGGATCAAAGCTTTTCTAAATTGGGAATCGAGGGACGGTACTTTGAAAGTTGGATTTATCCAACAGCATTCCGGGGACGGCGGCCAGTTCTTTCCGCCTTTGAGGGATACCGGCAATTACCGGGAGGAGAAAAATGGAAAATTGAGCTGTCCTCTTTCCGGTTATTCCCGGCTGAGGGCCGAATGTCAAAAGTTCTCTGATAAGAATTTTAGGGGATTTATCTATTGACTTTCGATTATATTTTTTCTAATATTAGTACATGCTTAAAAAAACAAGCTTCTATGTCAAAACCATAATAACCAAAGGAGGATAACATGAAAAAAGTACTTATCTTTTTATTGGCCGCGGTTGTCGGCGTCGCCGGCACACTGCTGGTGCAGCAGTTGCTAAACAAAGGCCCGGCAGTGGCCACAGCAGGCAGCATCGTACCGGCGGAAAAAAATAGTTTCGCCGCGGTCACAAAAAACCTGGACCCCGGCGGCACCTTTTATATGTACCTGGGTTCTGAGAAAATCATCGAAACCATCCAAAAAGCCATCGCAGGTATCCGCGAAACTGCCGTGAAACAGGCCAAAGACCCGGTCAAAAAGAAATGGCTGGAACAGGTTTCCACTATCGTCACCAACCTGCTCGATAACAGCGGCCTGTTCGAGATCAGCGGTGTGGGCGTGAGTTCGGTGCCCATTGGAGACGACTTCCACCAGGGCAAATTCGTCATTCACCATTACCCGGATAAGGGCAGAGGTTTGATCTGGAATATCTGGGAAGACGCGCCCCACGCTTTAGATTCCCAAAAACTACTGCCGGCAAATACGGTGTTTGCCGAGTTCGCCGATGCCCGGTTGGACTATTTGTGGGAATGGCTCAATAAAGAAGCGGCAGCTTCGGGAATCCCGGAAGTCGCAGCGGGTCTGAAACAATTAAAACCCATGCTGAAACAAAAAGGGATCGACTTAGATGAGATTCTGGCTTCCCTGGCCGGAAGAATGGGGTTTATTGTCACTTTCGACGAAAGCAAAATGTGCAAGATTCCCATCATGAATAAAGAGATCGAAATTCCCGAACCGGCTGCAGCATTGGTGATTTATGTCAAGAATGACGCTGTCTTTAAACTGCTGCAAAAGATTGCCCCCATCGAGCCCCAGGTAAACGGCAAAATAACAAAGATCGTCAGCCCGCAGGCGCTGCCGCTGCCGATTACCGTGCAGCCGGTGATGGCGCAAAAAGAGAACCTGTTTATTTTTGCTTCCAACGGCAAGATCGTGGATGATATCTTTGCCGCCCAGGAAGGGGGCAAAGGTTTGACCGCCGGGGAAGAGTTCAAAAAAATGTCTGCTAATATGCCCGGCAAAGGAAACAGGTATACTTTTTTGAGTGCAAAGGTCTTTGCTGCCATCACTGCGATACGGAAAAAAATGGTGGTCGCGGCGGACGACGAAACCAAAGAAATGTTTGCCGTACTCGATAAAGTCAACCTATTTCCCGAAAACCTTAGTTTTTATAATGTGCTGCAAAACACAAATGAAGGCTTAGTGGTGGCTTCCCATAACAACTTAGGCGTCGGAGGAATGGTATTGATTCCTGCCGCGGTTGTAGGAGGACTTGTAGCGTATTTCTCCATTAAGGGAGGTGTTGTCAAAGATAAAGGCGAGCAGAAAGGTGGGCAGAAGGCCACTATGGGTGATTTGAAAAGTATTTCCATGGCTGTGGAAGCTTATATGATGGATAACGGCAAAGCGCCGGAAGCGCAAACCATATTGGAGCTAAAGCCCATCCTGGAACCTTTTTATATCAAAGTTTTGCCTATCAAAGACGGCTGGGGTTTCGATTTTCACTATATGCACGGCGCAGGCGACAAGCAGGAGGAATATTTTATCGGTTCCGGCGGCAAGGACGGTATCTTTGAAGGTTTCGATCAGAACGGCTTTTACGAAGTTACCGGGCCGCAGGATTTCCAGGAAGACATTATTATATCCAACGGCGCTTTTGTTTACGGCCCCAAAGTAAAGTAGTTTTAAGAGCCATGAACATCAACGCGGCAGGGCAGCGTGTGAGCGATTTTGATTTTAAATAATTAAAAGTTTTGATCAACCCCGTGCGCACGGGGAGGCGATAAGCCGCTTCGCGGCAAGAGGCAGCGTGTGAGCGATTTTGATTTTAAATAATCAAAAGTTTTGATCAAACTTTTACA
>JAGLSW010000209.1 GCA_023135565.1 Candidatus Aminicenantota bacterium
CCCGGCAGGGCCGCCGGAGGCAACAATCCGCTTCCCAAATTTCCGGCGGGGTTCGCTGCAGCGCGCACCCAAAATCCCCTCAATACGACTCGAAATGATATTAAGAACCAGGGGGGTCAAGTCTTGCATTGCAACATTTCCAACATTCCAACGCACCGAGTATATTTTTGTGAGGTTGAAAAATATATTTTTTGTGCTATAATGTACACAGGAGGTTATAAAATGCCGCAAACAACCACAATGAGTATCAGGCTGCCCGTTGAAGCCAAAGAACGGTTGGATAACCTGGCAAAAGCAACGGACCGTTCCAGGGGTTATCTCGCAGCTAAGGCGATCGAAGAATATTTAGATTTACAGGAATGGCAAATCCTTGCTATCCGGGAAGCGGTGAAAGAAGCCGATTCGCCGGGAGCAAAGTTTCTCGATCATGAGGAGGTCCTCGCCAGGGTACAAAAGATGGTGAAAAAGTGAGAATACGCTGGCTCCAAAGAGCAGTAAAAGACCTGGAAGATATATATGAATACACTGCGGCGGAAAACCCTATCGCAGCCGGGAAACAGGTTGAGAAGATCGCCGCTTATGTGGAATTTTTGCAGGATCATCCGGGCATGGGACGTCCCGGACGGGTGTATGGCACCCGTGAACTTGTCATTACTAAAACCCCTTACATTGCGGCATATAGGGTAAAAAAAAACAGCCTGGAAATTTTGAGGATTCTTCACGGTTCCAGGAAATGGCCTGTAAGGTTTTAGCGTTGCAGGAATCCTGAGCCCGCCAGGGCCGGTGCGTGGGTTTGTGGAAATTTTAGAAAATCAGCAGAGACACGAAGCACACGAAATCCGAATTTCGGATTTTTAAACTTTGACGCGGCCCTGGCCGGGCGTCAAAGTGAAACTATTCAGTTCCGGAAAAAACCTAAAACAAGCTTGCCTCCGGCGGCCCCACGCGCGTGGGGTGGCGTTAAGCCGCTGCGCGGCAGGTCCCTGCCGGGGGCCAAACTTT
>JAGLSW010000021.1 GCA_023135565.1 Candidatus Aminicenantota bacterium
CCCGGCAGGGGCCGCCGGAGGCATATAGGCTGGGTGCGCCGCACCCCGAAGGCAAGAAAAAAAATTATTTAAGGAGGATTCATGAAGAAAAAGTATTGGTTTTTTAGTTTGGTTTTAATTATTTTACTGGTAGGTGTTATCGACTCGTTAAACGGCGTGCCTGCGTTCGGACGCAAGTATAAAATGTCCTGCAGCGTGTGCCACAATCCCTTTCCCCGCCTCAAAGAC
Source organism: Candidatus Aminicenantota bacterium (assembly GCA_023135565.1). Lineage (GTDB taxonomy): Bacteria > Acidobacteriota > Aminicenantia > UBA2199 > UBA2199 > JAGLQA01. The sequence continues at coordinate 229 of JAGLSW010000021.1, forward strand.
TACGGCGAAGAATTCGCCAGTAACGGTTTTGTTTTAAAAGACAAAGACACGCCCCGTTATTACCAGGACACCGGCGACGACACTCTCTCGCTAATCCGGGATTTCCCGCTGGCCGTCAGGTTGGAAGGGCATATCTTTTACAACAACGCCAACACCCGGCAGTTTGATTTCGCTGCTCCTTACTTAGTAAAACTCCTCTCCGGCGGCGCGCTGGCGAAGAATATTTCCTACTATTTTTATTTCTACATGAACGAACGGGGCAAAGTAGCCGGTTTAGAAGATGCGTTTATTTATTTTAACGATCTATTCGGCAGCGGCATCGCTTTGGCGGTCGGTCAATTCCAAGTTTCCGACCCGTTGTTTAAAAGGGAACTGCGGCTCACTTTCGAGGATTACCTGATCTACAAGGCCAAACCTGGATTGTCGCATGTCAACCTGGCCTATGACCGGGGTTTGATGTTTACTTTCGGTTTGAAGAGCGGCACCGATTTTACCGTGGAAATATTGAACGGCAGCGGTATAGAAGAGGCCGATGCGTCAAAAAGTTTCGACACCGACAAGTATAAAAACCTCTTTGGCCGGGTTTCCCAGGGCATCGGTAAAGCGCTGCGCGTCGGCGGCTGCTTTTACTACGGCAAAGAAGCCAATAGAGTTGTCGTCAATAGTGTGCAGATGTGGGGAGTAGACGCCACGCTCCATTTAGGCGCCTTAGAATTGAATGCCCAGTACTTAGAGAGGAAAGACGACAATCCCGCTTTTTCAGCGGTATCCGCGGTCGAAGCCAGTACCCGCGGCGGTCTTGCCGAATTGATATACACCCCCGGCGGAGACAACGGCAAGTGGTATGCCGTCGGTCTTTTCAACTGGGTGGATTCGAACTTTCCCGGTTTAGATTACGCATCTCTCAGCGCCCATTTAGGCATAATGCTGCGGCGCAATATCAGGTTAGTCGGCGAAGTGACCTATATTTTCGAAGACCCGCAGGGAAAACACGCCAGGGCAGGTATCGGTTTGGTTACCGCTTTCTAACGCATCGGCATTTTGTTTTGCCTCCGGCGGCCCTGCAATA
>JAGLSW010000210.1 GCA_023135565.1 Candidatus Aminicenantota bacterium
GAAACCTTTTTTCAAAAAGGTTTTTGGTCGCCGAAGGCATGATTGTTTTTTATTTTTATTTATAATCATGTTTTTCTCCTATAAATGCCAGGGCGCTCGCATGGGCTGGTCGATCAAACGATTGGCTTCTTCATCTGCGATAAAGCCCTGTTTGTCGGGATCGAACCATAAGCGCCTGCCTAAACGTAAAGCGGCCTTGCCTAAGTTAATCAAAGTACAAGAACGATGACCGTTCTCTTCATTTAAAGCAAACCGGCAGCGGGTTTTGACCGCCTCGATAAAATCGACCTGCTGGGGTTCCGGGTCAGGAAAAGAAGCCAGCTTTTTCTTCAGGTTGGGGACGTCCGACTTAAAGCCTTTGAATAACTTGCCGTCAGGCCCGGCAATAAAAGCAGCATCCTTGTCCCGGTTCTCACCATCTAAAATAATCTCGCAGCCGTCGGCATACCTCATGCGAATACGCCGCCAGGAACCCACCGCATCCGGGTGCTGCTGGGGCGCATCCACCTCGATCTCTATGGGGCTGGTGTGATCTTTGCCCAGGATGTACTGGATAGGGTCTAAATAATGCTGCCCCATGTCGCCCAACCCGCCGCCGTCATAATCCCAATAACCGCGAAAAGAACCATGTACGCGGTGAGGATGATAGGGTTTGTACGGCGCAGGGCCTAACCACATGTCATAATCTAAATGCGAAGGAACCGGCTGCGGTTCCAGGTGAGTTTTGCCGCTCCAGAAAAATTTCCAGTTAAAGCCGGTAACACCGCTCACCGTAACTTTTAAAGGCCAGCCCAAAAGCCCGCTCTGCACTACTTTTTTGATAGGTTCTACCGTAGTGCCGAAACCGTAAAACTGTCCCCGGAAACGAAACCAGGTGTTGAGCCGGAAAATACGCCCCGCCGCCTGCACAGCGGCGATTACTTCCCGGCCTTCGGCTATGGTGCGCGTCATGGGTTTCTCACACCAGATGTCTTTACCGGCTCGAGCAGCGGCGGCGGCCATAAGCGCATGCCAGTGAGGCGGCGTGGCAATATGCACGATGTCGATGTCGGCGCGGTCCAATACTTCGCGAAAATCCTTATAGCCTTTCACGCCTTCACCGGCCATTTCTAAAGCTTTCTGCAAATGATGTTCATCGACGTCGCACACTGCCAGCAGACGGGCGCCTCCATATTCGATGTGCACCCGGCCCATACCGCCGACGCCGATAATCGCTTTAGTTAACTGATCGCTGGGCGACGTAAAACCCTTTCCGCCCAACACATGCCGCGGAACAAAAGTAACCGAAGCCGCTGCCGCCAGCGTCCCGCGAATAAAATTACGACGAGAGATTGTTTTTTTCTTTTTCATTTAAAACTCCGTATTTCCCTCCGGGGGGTCAGAACCTTTTTGAAAAAAGGTTCCGACACCTCCAAAAACTTCTATTTAGCCCACCGCTTGGGCAAACTCCCAAACGCTCGAATGGGGCGCAGACGTTAAGCTAATCAAAAGTTTTGATCAAACTTTTTCAAAAG
>JAGLSW010000211.1 GCA_023135565.1 Candidatus Aminicenantota bacterium
GCCTCCCCGTGCGTACGGGGTTTAGAAACAAAAACACTCCCTGCCGCGAAGCGGCTTACAGGCTGGGGACGCCGTCCCCCTCACCCGCTGTTCCTGCGGCGAAGCCGCTGATTGCCGCCCCCTTTGATAAAAAGATAAACCAACGCGGCAATGCCGATGGAATACTCCCATACCTGGGTAACGATATGAATCACAAAACCGGCTTCTTTAAGGTTAGCGGCGGGGATTTCTAAGGCTTTGAAGATCAACGAAAAAGCGAGTTCCCAGGTGCCGAAACCGCCGAGCCCCTGGATGGGAATAAGAGAAGATAACTCGGTTCCGGCCAGACCGAAACTAAAAAGCGAAAAATGATGGAGGCTGAACCCTATCCTTACTAAACCTTCAAAAAGTATGTAAACAAAGACATACTTGATAAGGCGAATAAAAAAACTAAGTACGAAAACGATAAGCCGTTCCGAATTTTTTTTGTGGGCAGTTAGATAGGTATAGATGTTTTGAAAGAATTTTTCTACCTTCGGAAACCTGGATAAAATTTTTATCTTTAATAAAAACTTTAGTATGCTGTCCGAGAAAAAAACCATTACCACCGATATAACAAATATGAAACCCATACTTGTATAAATAGCCGCCCGGTGAATTTCGGTTTCCAGGAAAAATAGCAGCATTCCCAACATCAGGCATAGGGCCAGGCCGTCATAAAACACCGCCACTACGAAACTGGCAGCGCCTTCTTCGATAGTTAGGCCCCGTTTATTGGTCAGGTAAGAATAGAAAACCAAAGAAGCAGTCCGGGCAGGCAGGAGGTCTACGGAAAAATTCCTTACCAGGGTGATCAAAAACACATCCCTGAAGCGCAGTTTTTTGGATAGTAAGATATAATACCGCACCGCCCTCAAAAGAGTCCCTAATAAAGAAAGGAGAACAAAAATCAGCAGGTAAAAGAAGGGGATTTTTAGGAAATTGATTTTGATATCCCGGAGAGAAATATCGCTAAAAAAAAAGTAAACCACCACGGCGGTAACCAGTACGGGAATAAGAATGTTGGTTACTACTTTTTTCATTTTTCACTGCCTTTTACGAAGGGCCGGATTTCTTTAAAAATGAACTCTGCCAGGGCCCGGTAACCTTCTTTTGTAGGGTGGATGCCGGGCAGCAGGCCCGGTTTATCCCGGAAAAAATCGAAAACATCTATCAAGTAGAGTTCTTCTTCTTTGGCCAGTTTTTTCACTGCGGGGACGATCTCTTCCTTGACTCTCCGCTGCGATGTCTCATCAAAAGTAGGCAGGTCGCAGTTGAAAATAGGCGGAATGGTGGCAATAAAAACAATTTTCTTTGAAGTGGCGGGATTTTTAGAACTTTTGATTATTTTAATAATCTCGCGCATGTTTTTCTCAAACCGGGGCAGCGGGGTATTGTCGCCATCGATCCTGACATCGTTGCTTCCCAACATCAAGACCAGGATATGGGGATTGATTTTAGCTAAGATATTCGATTTTCTAAGATATTCTAAGTACTGGCCGGAAGTGTTTCCCGGCCTGGCGGCTGGATAAACATTAACCTTAAATCCCCCGGCCTTGAACAAACGTTTTAGATTCCGGGTATACTGTCCATAGCTGCTTTCGGTTAAGCTGTCGCCCATGCAGAGCACTTTATAATAGTTCAGCCGGGGCGGGGCCGATTTAATAACAAAGAAATAGACCGCCACAATCAGCACGGCTGCCACTAACTCGATTGTGAGAAAAAGTTTTCTTTTCATAGCGAAAAATACTCTCTTATAACACTTTTTTATTTAGCCCAGTTTTCCACTTGCAATCTCTGCTCAAACTCTTGAATTCTTGAAAAAATTTTATCCTGACTGACGATAACGGCATCCTGTTCCAGGGCTGTACCGGCAAGGATAATATCAACATTGTGACGTCTCATGCCCACCCTGGTAGTTCCCGTTCGTTTTTTATATTCAGCTTTTATTTTTCCGTATCGTTCAGCACCTTCCAGGCTTAGAGGAAGTATTTTGAAAAGTTGTACAAGTGTGTCTTTGGCCCTTCGCAATTCCTCGGCAAGCCTCTTATCAGGTGCATTAAAAACCCCATAATAATACTCATAAATAGAAATAATGGACATACACACTTCATCTTCATCAGGTAATGAGGAGAGTTTCTCGAAAATCTTTTTATACCCCGGAGAGTCGCTATCCTCCAGGGCACTTAAAAAATCTGCATCGAGGATATAACGGTTCATAACAAAAACTACAGTTCAAAGTCTTCTCTAAACTCTCGGAACAGTTCTTTCACTTCTCCAGACCGGCCTTTCAGGTAATTCTCCGCTTGAAGCCGTTCCGCGGCTTGTGCCCAGCGACTCTTTTTTTCCGGCTGTTTTGCTGTATCTTCCTGCTCGAGAGTGCGTACTTTTTTCTCTGAAATTAGACCATATTGCAGAAGCATTTGCAGGACTTTCTGAAGGGCGTCTGCGGACCCCGGAAGATCGATCGTAAGACTTCTTTGTGCCATGGGCGCTCCTTTATTTCTATATTGAGCATTATACCTCTTACTTGAAATTTATGCAAGCTTTGTAAAAAAAAACAATATTTCCCCCCTTAATTGACACGAAAAACTTGAAAAAAAAAAAGAAAATTGGCATAATAGTATCTAAAAGGTACGAAAAATGGAATACTCGATAACTGAATACCCGGTGCCGGTAATCCTGAAAAAGATTTCGGCGGAGCGCCTCACCGGCGCACTCAAAGTAAAAGGCGAAGACTTTAAGAAAAAATTCTACTTTATCGGCGGCATCCTGATCTCCGCCAGCAGCACCAAACTCGACGAAAAAATCAGTTTTATATTACAACTGACCGGTCAGATCAGCGAGGAGCAGTTCGATACCATCAGCGGCCTGCTCCACGGAGAAGACCGGGAAGTGGGCGAAATCCTGGTACAGAATAATTTCGTTAACCGGGAAGAATTGGAAGCCGCTATGATCTACCTGACCAGGAGAATCATTTTATCCACTTTCCTGCTGAATAAAGGCACCTGGGAATTCAAAAAAAAGATGCCTATGGTGGCGAAACGGGGATATATCGAAATTCAACTGCCATCGATCATTGTAGAAGGCGTCAGGCGGATGCGAAACATCAAATATTTCAAAGATAAAATTTATTTTCATGGCCTGAAAGCAGTAGGCATACCGCATTTTCTCACCCCAATGCTGAAGGACGATGAAATACAACTATATAAAGAGTTGGAAAAATGCGGCGGTCTTTCCAATGCGGAGATTATCTCGAAACTTAATTTACCGCCGGGATTTTATTGGGAG
>JAGLSW010000212.1 GCA_023135565.1 Candidatus Aminicenantota bacterium
CTTTTGAAAAAGTTTGAACAAAACTTTTGTTAATTTAGAAACAAAAGCGCTGTCCGGCTGTCTCTCCCCGACAGGCAGCCCCTCATAGGCCGCCTGCGCCGCAGGCAAAAAAGCCCGGAGGAGGGGGATCTTCCGGGCCTTTTTATCTTAACTCAGCCGCTTATTTATGTCGTGGGAACTAATATCACGGCTAAATCTTTTCGCTTATGCTTCTTTACTTATGCTTCTTTATAAAGTGTCGCAGGTTTCTACGTTGGCTGCCGCATTATAGGTCAGCGAAGCGTGGGTGACATTGTCTACGCAGAAGGTGAAAGAAGAGGGGGTACCCTGATAGGTGAGTTTAATGGTGGCTTCGCCGTCAGCGCCGGTGGTGCCTGACCCCGAGCCGGAGACATCGCCGGAGAAAGTACCGCTAATATCAGCGCCTTCTACGGGAGCGCCGTTCTCATCCACGATAACCACTTTAGCAATAGCGTCGCCCTTGGACCCTTTCTGCTTTTTGCTCAGGGTGATGGAATCTACGTGCATTTCGGAACCGCCGGGGCCGCCGCCGCCTTCGGGATCGAGGAACTCTTCAACCTGGGGGAAATAGAAAGCTAACGCGCCGTCAACCGTTCTATTTTCTTCGGAATCGCAAACTTCCAGGGTGTAACCGCAGGCACCATAGAGCTGACCTACGATCTGGCCGTTCATGTTCATGACCGGGGAACCGCTGCTGCCGCCTTCGGTGGCGCCGATCAGGTCTTCGCTGTAGATAAATTCGCCGATGGGCAGGCTGGTGCATTCAACCAGTGTGGTTTCTACGGAGTGTTTGGAATAAGCCTGGGGCGCACCGGAGGGATAGCTGATGCGGAACAACTGGGTGCCGTCGTTATTGGCTACGGGCTGATTGTTCCAACCGAGGAAAACACTTCCTGAAGGTGCACTTTGGCTCAACTCCAGCAAGGTATGGTCGCCGTCACGGCTGCTGTCCAGTATGCTGGAACCTACGGTCCTGGGGCAAGTGCCTATCGGGTCATAACAGGAACCGCCGCAGTTGGCAGTCCAATACTGGAAGTAAACTTCAAGGGAACCGGCTTCCCTGCCTTTGCTGATACAGTGATTAGCGGTCAGGAACATGTCGCGCTGGGTGGAGCTGTCGGTGTCGGCAATGAGGCCGCCGGAACAGATGTAAAGCCAGCCGCCGGAAGCAAACAGCATGTGACCGGCCGCTTTTTTAGCGTCGGCAACGGCTGTGCCGGAATAGCAGGAAGCGTCTTCAACACAGGGTTCATTATAACTGCAGAGGGACTCGGTGCGTGCGATTCCTTCCAGAACTTTCTTCTGTTGATAAAAGGGGACCAAGAATTTCTGGCCTAAGTAGCCTACGCCGGCGATTTTGAAGCTAGCGGCTTCTTTTTCGCTTACGGAAGCGGGGCCGAAATGATGCAATTGCACATAAGCAATCTGGCCGGTAACGGTATTGGACCAGAATTCTCCGTTTTTGGTATAAGGACCGAAAGCTTCGCCGTCCATGTTGTACACATAAAGAGCGGCATTGCCGGGAAGATTCACGTCGGTGAAGTGCACCCTGAGCCCTACGGCGCCGGGGGATTCGATGGCAGCGGTGTAAACGAAACCGCCGTCGGATGTTTTCCTCGATCCTTTACCGGATACCAAGAAATCTACCGGTTTAACCATACCGACTCTTTCTTTGAACCTTTGGGAAGCTGCTTTTCCGCAGCCGTCGCACTTGTAGTTCTCAATACCGAGTAATTCTTTTTCCGATACTGTGACAGAAATAAGTGATTTCTCAGTCAAAGGCATGGCCTCGGACATCAGCCAGCTCACTTTTGTCTGCATTTCCAGGGCATATGCAGCCAAATCGAATTGACCCGGGGATTTTTCCGGGAACACCTGTTTATAATTGCCTGCAAAAGCAACCAGGGAAAGGGTAAGTAACACGATGAAAATTGTTGAGAATTTTTTCATTTTTTGACCTCCGTCTTTTTAATTTTTTTTCATTCTCAAGGTAAGTAAGGTAACCATTATAATCTCATTTTTCAGCTTTTCAATTGGACTAAAGGCGTATTTTTGGTATTAGCGTGTTTTTTAACGATAAAACTAAAGTTCTATTTTCGCATTATCGAATATAGGACTTTAGTTTTACCCCGACGTTGTAGGAGCTTTCCCCATGCGCCTTTCCAGGGGGGGGCGGCGCACCCGCCCTCTGAGCCGCTGCGCGGCAGGAACAGCGCCAGCCCCTTAGAACTCGTCGAGGCCCGTTTGCTGAATGAATTAGAGTTTTTGCGGAGCACAGCCGACGGCAAAACTTCAAGATTATATCGTATACCCTTATTTTAAAAAACCAATCCATCAAAAGGTCTATTTTTGGTACTATTTTCAATTTTAAGAAATAAAACAAAAATTTTATATGAGAATTTATTATATACCTTTCCCGTTACAAAAGTGCGCGACTCCAAAAAAAAACACGCAGCGAACCCAAAAAAATTTCGAGTTCTTCCTATGTTCCGGGACTGCCGCTTAAGGTTGAAAAAAAAGAAGCCCGGAAGAGGAGGGAGGGGGGAGAAAGGGGCCTTCCGGGCTCTTATTTCTATCTTCAAATACCAGTTATTTTCAATTTTCGCCTATATTGTACCCCACTTTTTTGCTAAGTCAATTAAACGAAATACCTATTTTTGGTACTATTGGGTTTTTTTGAAAATACAACTAAAGTTCTATTTTTAAAAACCGGCAATACAACTTTAGTTTTATATGCCGTCTGAAAAATTTTGCTGCCCGCGGTTTTGATCCCGGGCGTTTTATTTTTACCGGTACCCGGAAAAAGTGTGCCGGAGACAAGCTTTTCCTTCATTATCCTGTTCCTTTTGTCCTCATTGAGGCGGGATGGAGTAACCTCTTTTTAACATATTTTTTTTTAACCGGCTGTTTTTTTCAAAAAAAAGAGAATTTTGCCCTCTTGCGGAAGAAGGATGCAATGCAACCTAAGTTGTAAAAGCAAAAAAATGCAGTACAACCAAAAATAGAACTTAGGCCCTATATACTTTTGATTTTTTTATACTACAATGTCAATAGTCACGTTAAGGTGATATTTCCGTTCAATTTAAAGAACGGTATCTTTGACAGGAAGATTTTTTTCAATGTCAGTATTAATATGGTTAATACTGCAAAAATTCAAATATAGGAGGTAAAAATGAAAAAAATCATTTTTACAACATTCGTTAGCCTTTTGGTTATCGCGTGTCTGACTACTTTTGCTTTTGCTGACGGGAACGCCTACGGCCTGACCAAACAGCAGTTAGACGCCTACTTTAGCCGATTAGAAACAGCAAAAACCTTCACCGGCGCAGTACTTGTGGCCAAAGAAGGTAAAATTATCTTTACGAAAGGTTACGGTATGGCCAACTATGAAATAGGCATCCGCAACACTTCGAAAACTGTATTTTCAATTGCTTCCCTGACTAAAGCATTTGCATCCATGTCCATCATGATGCTGGAAGAAAGGGGATTGTTGAGCGTGGACGACACCATTGCCGATTTTATCCCCGAATTCCCCAACGGCGACCAGGTCACCCTTCACCACCTGCTGTCGCACAGTTCCGGTCTGTTCGAGTATTTAGCCAATCCCTTCTTGTGGGGCAATTGCACCACCTATCACGATCCGGAAGACCTACTTCCCTACTACATGGATGAACCCCTGCAGTTCCTGCCGGGCAGCCAAATGGTATACTCCAACTCCAATTACGTGACTTTAGGCATTATCATCGAAAGGATTTCGGGCATGTCTTTCAGGGATTTTATCAAGACAAATATCCTGGACCCCCTGAAGATGCGTCATACAAGTTATGATCCCCTGGGCGTCGATTTTCCCGACAAAGCCATCGGTTATGATCTCATCGATCCCCCGCTGGTTACCATGGACTTTCATACTTCCATCGCTTATACAGCCGGAGCGATGTGCTCCACTGTAGAAGACATGTACAAATGGGACCAGGCTATGTATACGGAGAAATTGGTTTCAACCGCGTCCCTGCAGAAGATGTTTACCCCCGGACTGGGGGACTATGGTTACGGCTGGTATATTAGCGACCTGGATGTTAATGGCGAAATGCACAACCATGTCTGGCACTGGGGTGCTTTCTTCGGTTTCCACAGCTTTATCTCGCGTATGGTGGACGAAGAACTGACTGTTATTTTACTATTGAATATCTCACCTACCCTGGGTACGCCCGACGACCTGATGCCGCTGGTCCGTGATGCGGCGGGGATCGTCCTGGAAAACCATTAAGAAAACTTAAGCCGGCTTAAAAAAAGGCGAACCTGCGGGTTCGCCTTTTTTTTTGCCCGGGAGGCGCTCAGGATAGTCTCTTTCGCGTTCGCCATAGAACTTTAGTTGTAAAGAAAAAAAAATGCGATACAACCAAAAATACAACTTATGACCGATTGTTTTTCGATTTTTCCACTATACAATGTTACTGTAATTTAACTTCACCGTTAAAAACTTAAAACATTTATCAAACAGGAGGTTTGAATGAAAAAGTTAACTTTTGTAGTAATTGTTGCTGTACTCGTATCCTTCGCCTATGGGCAAGGAGTGGAAGATCCCTTCGGGAACGTTGCCAAAAGGGAAGCCCTAAAGATGAAAATCGATAACATGAGGGCCGAGATCAAAGCTCAGGGTCACACGTTCACCGTTGATTACAACCCTGCCATGCAGTTTCCTTTAGAACAGCTCTGCAACTTTAGACCTGAATTAGCTCCGGCAAAACGCATCGATGACGATGCCGTCAAATTCCTTCAAGGTAAACCCTCCAAAACCCCGAAACCCACCCCCACCCCCGATGGCGGCGGAGACTCTTACATCGCCGACTATACTTCGATAAAGAACCAGGGCAACTGCGGAAGCTGTTGGGCCTTTTCCACAGCCGGTATGTTCGAGTCCGTGCTTTTGAAACAGGGCATCAACGTCAACCTTTCCGAGCAGTGGTTGGTTTCCTGCAACACCGACGGTTGGGGCTGTAACGGCGGTTGGTTTGCCGATTCATATTACCGCAATCCCGGTGCTGTTTTAGAAAACTGCTTCCGTTATAAAGCCAATGACATCCCCTGCAAAGACACCTGCCCTTATGTTTACATTGCCACGGGCAGCGGAAGCGCCGGTAATGTCTCAGGTGCCCAGGGAGCCATCCAGAACTGGGGCGGCGTATCCTGCGCCGTTACCGCGACTTCCTACATGCAAGCCTATTCCGGCGGAGTATTCAGCTATGACACTAACGCCTCGGTTAACCACGCCGTTGTGTTGGTAGGTTGGGACGACAGCTTAGGTTCCAGCGGCGCCTGGAGAATGAAGAATTCCTGGGGCAGCGGTTGGGGCGAAGGCGGCATGATGTGGATCGAATATGGCGCCAGCAAGATCGGTTACGGCGGCAACTATTTGAAGTATTAATTCGGAATTAAACCGAATAGGCGCCCAACAGTAACACTAAAACAAACAACCCAGAAAAAAAAAGCCTCACTTCTCGGAAGTGGGGCTTTTTTTGTAACTGTTCAGTTTTGGAAAAAGAAAAATCCAAAGCTTTTGTAGGGGGGCTTTTCGCTTTTTTAAACAAAAGTTTTGTTC
>JAGLSW010000213.1 GCA_023135565.1 Candidatus Aminicenantota bacterium
GCCCCCGGCAGGGCCTGCGGAGCTAAGTAAAAAAAAGTTTCGCGAGCATTTTGCAAATTAGCTGCTCTTGTGGTATAAAATAGGATGAGGAAAGTATTGAAAAGATGTAAGAGGGAATAACATGCTCGATCTTTTATTTGGCGTACTTAGCGGTGACGCCTACAACCTGCTAAAAAAGTGTTTCAAAAAAGTATTTGGCCCGGAATATGAAAATGATAAGATTATCAACAAAGCTTTCGAGGCGGTTGATAAAGCCTACGAGCGTTTTTTCGCGAAATTCGGGAAGGCTTTCGGGCCGGAGGGCAGCAGTTTCGCGGCTCGCGAGGAGAACCTGGAGACCTTATTGCGAACGGTTTATTTGAGCAGTGAATATCCGCGGATAGACGATTTAAACCCCGAGGGTTTTGACGGCGCACCTAAAGCTACCCCGGAGGCGCTGGAATTTTTGCTGGCGGTTTTTAGAGAGGAGTTAGTCAAGGACAGGGAATTGGACGCCATTTTGCAGTTCAAGAAACTGCATCGTAATGTAGATAAGCTTACAGCCGCTTCCGGCAAGAAGCAGGCTGGTGAACCGGGGCGGCGGGAAACCCCCAAATACCTGACGCCCCTGCCGCCGCGCCCGGTGGAACTGATCGGCAGGGATAAAGCTTTTTCCGACGTAGCGAAATTATTGGAAAATTCCCAACAAGTGCTGCTGGTCAACGGCCTGGGCGGAGTGGGCAAAACCGAACTTTGCAAAAGCTATTTTTGGCAGCGGAAAGATAACTATAAACACTTAGCCTGGGTGGATTTCGTAGGCAATATCAAAGAGTCTTTTGTCAACAGTTTCGAAATGGCGGCATCCGGGGAAGAGACTATAGATCAGCGTTTCGCAAGGATTTTGGAACTGCTCAAAGGCCCGGCCCGGGAGTGTCTGCTGGTGGTGGATAATATAGAAGCCGGGGCGGAAGAGGGCGCGGTTGAAGATTTAGACCTTATTTTGAGCCTGCCCTGCCGGGTTTTGGTCAGTTCGCGTGTAAAGCTGGAAGGCTTTAAGAGATATGACCTGGATTTTTTACGCCCCGCGGAATGCAGGGAGCTTTTTTTGCGATTTTACGAAGATGGCGAAGATGTAGTAGAAGAGGGCGAAGCGAAACCGCCGCGCCCCGACGACCCGGAATTAGCGGAAATCATCCGTTTAGCCGGTTATCATACCTTGACGGTCGAGCTATTGGCGCGCACGGCGCGTAACGCGGCCCGGGGCATCCCGGATTTTTTGACCGCCCTGCGGGAGGTGGGTTTTAATCTCAACGAAACCATCCCGGAGCAGGTGGAGACATCGTGGAACCGGGAGACCGGGAGCAAGAAGTTTTTCGATCATTTAGTAAAGGTATTCCGTATGTCCGGTTTGAGCGGCGGGGAAGAGTATATTTTGACGAACCTAACTATTTTGCCGCCGGTGTATATAGAGATGGAGGATATATCCCGCTGGTTAAAGTTGGAGAGCAAAGACGGGCTTAACGATTTGGTGAAGAAGGGCTGGCTGAGGCGCAGCGGCGGACGGGTATTTTTGCACCAGGTGATGGGCGAAGCGGTGTTTTACCAGACCGGGCCGGACTGCGAAAAGTGCAAAAACCTGATCGTCGCCATGGCAAATAATTTATTTTGTGAGCCCGGCGAGAACCGGCTTCATAAAAAAGAGTTTCTTTCTTATGCCGAGGCTATTTTAGCCCATGTGCGGGAAGATAACCGGGACCTGGCGACCTTAGCCAACAATCTTTCGGTGATTTATCGAGCCCTGGGTTTATTTCCAAAGGCCCTCCGGTTTCAATTAAGGGCTTTAACGATCAGGGAAAAGGTGTTGAAAAAAGATCATCCCGATATTGCGCAATCTTACAATAATTTAGCCATGATCTATCAAGATTTAGGCCGGTTGGAAAAGGCGCTGGAGTTTCAATTAAAGGCTTTAGAGATCAGGGAAAAGGTGTTGGCAAAAGATCATCCCCATCTTGCGCAATCTTACAATAATGTATCGCTGATCTATAAAGATTTAGGCCGGTTGGAAGAGGCGCTGGAGTTTCAATTAAAGGCTTTAGAGATCAGGGAGAAGGTGTTGGATAAAGATCATCCCTCCCTGGCCACTTCTTACAATAATGTATGCACTATTTATTATTCCATGGAAAAATTGAAAAAGGCGCTGGAGTTTCAATTAAAGGCTACCGAGATTTACGAAAAGGTTTTAGAAAAAGATCATCCCGACCTGGCCACCTCTTACAATAATGTATCAATGATCTATAAAGATTTAGGCCGGTTGGAAAAGGCGCTGGAGTTTCAATTAAAGGCCGTTGAAATTTACAAAAATGCTTTAAAAAAAGATCATCCCCTTATCGCCACATCTTATAATAATTTATCGCTAATTTATCAAGCCCTGGAGCAATTGGAAAAGGCCGAAACCTATGCCCGCCGCGCAGTGGCGATCCTGGAAAAAATCTTCCCCGACGGGCACCCCAACCTGGATATCATGAGAGGAAACCTGGAAATAATTAGGGCGAAAAAAGCCGGAACCCCGGGATGAAAAGGCGCGCCGCCCTGGCCGGGAATGATCGCTCCCACGTCGGCAGCCTTCGCTCACACGCTGCCTTTTGCGGCGAAGCCGCTTATCACCTCCGGCGGCCCTGCCGGGGGCTAAACTTTTGAAAAAGTTTAATCAAAACTTTTATTTATTTAGAATCAAAAGCGCTCACACGCTGCCCCTTGCGGCG
>JAGLSW010000214.1 GCA_023135565.1 Candidatus Aminicenantota bacterium
ACCGAACAGGATCCTTTTAACAATGTAGTCAGGACCTGTATGGAAGCCATGGCTGCTGTTTTAGGTCATACCCAATCGCTGCACACCAACTCTTTAGACGAAGCCATCGCTCTGCCTACCGATTTTTCGGCCCGCATAGCCCGCAACACCCAGTTGTATCTCCAGGAGGAAACCGGTTTATGCAGCGTTATCGACCCCTGGGCCGGATCCTACTATGTAGAAAGCCTGACCCACGAATTATTAAAAAGAGGCTGGGAACATATTTTAGAGATCGAATCTTACGGCGGCATGACCCGCGCCATAGGAGCCGGTATACCGCGCATGCGCATCGAAGAAGCCGCCGCCCGCCGCCAGGCCCGGATCGACTCCGGTGTAGAGACTATTGTCGGCGTGAACAAATATCCTCCCGGCGCGGAAGAGCCTATCGACATCCTGGAAGTAGACAATACCGCGGTCATGACGGCGCAGTTGCAGCGCATCGAAAAGCTCAAAGCCCAGAGGAACGAACAAGAAGTGCAAGCTGTTTTAAACGCTTTAACTAAATGCGCCGAAAGCGGGACGGGCAACCTGTTGGATTTATCTTTAAAGGCAGCCCGGGCCCGAGCTACTTTGGGTGAAATTTCCACTGCCGTAGAGAAAGTATGCGGCCGTTATGAAGGAACGGCGAAGACTATATCGGGCATATACAGCAGTGAATATGCCGGTGGTGATGATGGTTTGGTGGAGCAGGTGCGCCGTCAAAGCGACGAATTTGCGGAAAAGGAAGGCCGCCGTCCGCGCATAATGGTAGCTAAGATGGGTCAGGACGGGCATGACCGGGGAGCGAAAGTAATAGCCACGGCTTATGCCGACATGGGATTCGATGTAGATGTGGGGCCTTTGTTTCAAACGCCCGGTGAGACGGCCCGGCAGGCGGTGGAGAATGACGTCCATGTTGTCGGCATGAGTTCCTTGGCTGGAGGTCATAAAACGTTACTGCCGCGGTTAATGGAGGAATTGAAAAAGCTTGGACGTGAAGATATTATCGTAGTTTGCGGCGGAGTGATCCCGGCGCGTGACTATGATTATTTGTATGAGCATGGAGTTTCGGCTATATTTGGACCCGGCACGAAGATACCCGGCACGGTGATTAAGATTTTAGAAGAGATGAACAACAGGTTTTTATAGGGGGGCGATTAGCTGCTTCGCAGCGGGTGAGCGCTTTTGATTTTTTCAACAAAAGTTTTGATCAAACTTTTTCAAAAG
>JAGLSW010000215.1 GCA_023135565.1 Candidatus Aminicenantota bacterium
GGCAAGTCTCAATCGGGGAATTTTGGCCGGTCAATCAATAAACGTTTTTATTGTTTTGGCCTGTAAACGCTCTATAATAAACCCTTTCCAAGCTTGCAAAAAAATATTTTGCCAGAAAAGAGCAAAACTTTACGATTAGGTAACCTTTTCTCTTCCTGGATATGGTGGTGTAATATGAATCCTAAAAACTATCAACTCCTTCTTGCCAATTTGTTGGCGAAAATACTTATCAGGCCGCCCAGCATGATGTAACCTAAAATGACTTCTGCCATTACCCATCTACTTGCTTCAATTGTATTTGGGGTTATATCGCCAAAACCCAAAGTGGTAAACGTGACAACACTATAATAAATCATCGTATCGAGAGAATGTTCTAAAGGTTGTTTGATGCAAAATGCACCAGGGCCTAATGAAAAAAATTTAATTGCAAAGCCTAATGCCATGCAGATAGACCAAAATAACCATATTAGCATTGATCTACCACAATCGGCAAGCATGAGCCAGATTATGTAAAGGGGGTATCTCTTCCATGAACTACGAAATTCTTCTAAATATTCCTGATCTTTGGCAAAGCGGACAAAGCGGGGGCTGCCCTTTGCCCGGGTCACATCGATTCCCAAACATCTTGTGAACCTGTTAAATTTAACTTTCTTTACTAAAGCTTTTTCTAAAGAAGAATGACTCAGATTGGCACTCTTTAAGTTAGCAGATGAGAGGTCGGCTCCTTGAAGACTTGCCTCTTGGAGATCGGCTGCGTGGAGATTTGCACCCGGAAGCTTGGCTCCCTGGAGTTTAGTTCCCTGGAGTTTAGCTCCCTGTAGCTTGGCTCCTCGGAGCTTGGCTCCCTGGAGATCGGCCTTTTCGAGATCGGCTTTTTGAAGATTCGCTCCCTGGATACCGCTTCCAAGTAGAAAGGCCCCCTTGAGGTTGGCTTCCCTGAGAATAGCTCCTTTGAAATTGGCATCCTGAAGCCTGGCTCCCTGGAGTTTAGCCTCCTTGAGATCGGCTTCTTGGAGGATGGCCCCCCTGAGGTCTGCCTCCCGGAGATCGCCACACTTAATGTTGGCCCCCTGGAGATTTGTCCCCTTAAGAAAAGCTTTCTGGAGATTTGCCCTCTCAAGATGGGCATTCTGGAGATTAGCTCCATTTAGGCTTGCCTCCTGGAGTTCGGCTCCCGGAAGGATGATCCCCTGGAGAAAAGCCTTCTTGAGGTCAATTTTCTTTAAATTAAAACGATCTGGAAAAACGAAACCTACAAAATTGAACCTCTCATTTACTTTTTGTGTTTCATATTCTTGCCAGAAGGCATCATCGAATTGATCTTTCTTTTTCTCGATTTCTTTTGAATGGAAAATGCAATATTCACCGTCATACAAGGACCTATTGCATTTATAATCGTGTCTTTCATATTGACACATCGGTTTTTTCTCTTTTTTATTTTTTCCCGGCATCATGCCACCTCACTTAAAATTTTTTTTGCGCTCCTTTTTAATTACTCAACACAAATAATGACTCTACCATTTTTGAATTTCTCCCTATTCAAAATTGTTAACGTACCTGTCTGTTTATTTGTTTTAATTTCTATTTTGTAATCGACTCCCATTTTATGATGTTTTGGGTAAAGTCTAATTTTTCTTATTTTGCTCAAACCAAGTTTTTCAGCGAAAATTTCTATTGTATTTGTTTCTCGCAGATCGATTGTTTGCTTAAAATCTTCCATTGGCATTTTTTCCAACTTCGTGGACCTTAAAAATCCACCCTTCAAAATTTCGTTCTTAATAAGGTTTTTCTTTAGGTCGATAATGACATAAAGCGAGTTAAGTATATTAAGTCTCTTTTCCATCTCTGAATTCTCTTTAGACAATCTTTTGAGTTTCGCCACTTGGTTGTTTATTTCTTCCTGCAATTCTTCTGCTCGAGAGTTAAGACTACTTTTTTTTTTTTCAAGTGCTTTTATATCGGTTTCTAATTTCTTTTTTTCAGCAATGGCTTTGTCTCTGGCATCGGTAATCTCTTTTTTAGCCTTTCTGGTGATATCATTGGGCGAGCTGGGAGCATCTCCCTGGGTCACAAAAGTACCATATTCATTCTCAGAATAGAAATTCCACACCTTAAATCCCGGGACCAATGATTCAAGTAATGCGGTTCTTTCTACCAGTCTTGTGGCCTTTTCCCCTGGAACTTTTTTGCTATGTACCAGGAAATCCATAGCAATTTGATAGTGACTCTCTCCTTCGATAACAATATGGGGTTTTGGGAGTAGTTCCTCGAACCTATTTATTTCTTTTTTGGTTTCAAATATTTTTTTATCTTTAGCTAATATATCTTTTGCTAACGATTTGAAAATATCATCTTGCGAATTTATGATTTTCTCTTTCAGTATTTTTTTCTCTTCTTCTGAAAGGCCTATATCACCCAATATCGCTGGAACTTCACCTGTTTTTACAGTGTATTCTTGTAAAAGTTTGGATAATTCTTCCTTGCTCTCGTGAAATTTTGTTTCGAGTTTTCCGATTTTTGCACTTAACTTGACTCTTTGGCGTATCTGGGGGGATATATGTTTTCTGCCTCCACGAAGATTGGGAATAATAGAGTAAAATATTGCTAAAAGGAGAACCGCTAATACTATGACCAAAGTATAAAGTAATTTTGTTTTTTTCCTGGCTATTTTAGCTGTTTCAGTTGTGTTTTCCCGTTCTGTTGAGTTTTTCATCACACACCTCCTTAATTTTTTTAAACTATGAGTTATTAACAATATATTCAGCAGCCTCTATGTCCGTAATGAGGCAATTAAAAACTTTTGCCCGCAAACCGGCGAGTATGCTTTTCTGCTTTTCTCTACCTCCTGCCAGAGCAAATATCTCGACATCCTCTCTGGCGGTTATTTTTTTTTGCAGTTCTTTCAAATCCACGTAAATCAAATTTGCCCTGAGTAAATTTAATTTATTTTTACTTATCAAAAATTCACCGTCTATTGTGAAAGGTTGATGACAGGATTCTCCTACTGCTTTGAGACTATTTTGGATTGTTTTTACAAGGTCGAGCTCTGTTATTATGGCATTGAAACTGTAGGTTATTCCGTCTGTACCTATACTACCGATACCGGTAAACATGTATTTAGCATTTTGGGCTCCCTCAAGCAGCGAATCACAATCCACAGCGAAGACTTCCCTTCTACTGGTTGCCTTGACTAAATCTTTTTCTATTTTGGGAAATTGAACTGCATAACCTTTCGATCCAGGGATGATCCTGGTAAGAAAAGAGATTATTCCAGCCGGGGAAGCCTCTTGCATTTCGGCTGTCATGGTAACTACCAGGGGGTATATACTCACACCTTTGATATCCCCGGGGTTGGCTTCTAAGTTTTTTGCCAATTCCATGATCGTGGAACCGCAGCTAATGGCTATCGATGAACCGGGCTTAATATCTAAATCCCGGGCTTCATCCGCGGCAATTTTTGCGATTTCTTGTTTTATATAAGGTCCCCTGTAATTTATAACCCTGATTCTATTTAAATGCTCAAATTTACCTTTAATTTTTTTTTCAAGTTCCATTACCCGTAATGCCGATTTGTCTACATACTTTTTAACAACACCCTTAATGTCGGCTGTTTCCAATAACGCCTTTGTTTGCCGGTCATTTAGTTCATACTCCTTGCTTATCTTTTCCAATTTCTCGCTCTTCTCAAAATATTTCTCCGCGATATCGATAAGCCTGGGGATAGATATGGGGTCATATATATATGTTTCTATCAACTTGCGACTTCTTTCCTTTTGGAATCCGGCAAATTTTTTAAATTTTCTTTTGAGTGAAACATTTTCTAAAAATCCATATACCTCATGAGTAATAACGATTGCATCGGGAATCCCTATCTCTTTTTCCATTTTACAAATCCAGCTAAGTTCGTTACCGGCTATTTTCCCAGAGTCTTCGTTCCATATGACGTTTCCAAAATGGAGACATACTCTTATACTAAAATCCGCTAAATGTTTGTCGAATCTTCCCGGGTTTAGTCCGATTAAAATGGATTCGGCAGCTTTGACCATTGATTCACACTCCTGGAGAAATCCACAGAAGCCGCCATCGCCATCCCATCGTAAAAGTCTACCTCCGTATTCTTCCGTTTTGTCCTGTACAAATTCCTTTAAAAATTCGTAAATTTCTCCTTTCTCAGCAGGCGCTTTAGAACTACTTTTACACACATCGACAACTAAGAACCCTAAGGCGTATAGTTTCCCCGGTTCTAATTCATTCCATTTCACAATCTTTTACCTCCTTTATGCCATTACATGCCGGTATAGAAAAACATGTTGTACAAAATTCAAGCCCTCCCACTGCGTGGGCCGATCTCAATCTTGCCTTGAAGAAAAGCCTATGATGTTTAATCTTCTGTTTTAACATTTCAATTCCCGTATAGCCGATACCTGTTTTTGCTTTATGGAAAAAGCAGCATCCATTACAAAAACAGCAAGGTCATATCTTTTCAATTTATTAATCCTTTTTCAAACCGTTAAAGGCTGATTTTACCGTAAAAAGCAGCGAGTGTTTTTCCACCGGCTTATTGAGAAAGGCAAAAACTTTTAACTCCTCCGCCTCTTCGACCGGTAACTTTCCATCATATGCGGTGAGAACGATGCGGCGAAGCGGGTGTGGGTGATCTTTGATTTTCTTTAATACCTCGATTCCCGACATATCGGGCATTTTAATATCCACTATAATCACCTGGGTGTCCTTGTGCTGCTTTAATAGTTTCAAACCGGTTTTACCGTTTCGGGCAGTGAGAACATCGATATTTTCTTTCTTCAATAAATATTGTACCGCATTCCTGTGATCATCATGATCATCGATGACTAAGATTTTTTTAGTTTCCATTTGTCTCTTCCTTAATTCTTTTTTTTATATAGGGCATCAAATCTATCAGGCCGAATGGTTTTTTGAGAAAGCCGAAAGGTTTTAGCTTTTTTACAGCTTCTTCCTGTTTGTCTTCCGAATAGGCGGTCATAACAATGACGAAAGGTTTACTCTCTATCTTTTTTATTTGGTTGAAAGTTTCCGCGCCGTTCATTCCAGGCATTTTCAAATCGAGGAGGATTAAATCGAAATAATCCTCTTCGAGAACAGCAATAGCATCAAAACCGGCCCCTACAGCAACCACGTCTATTTTTTTGTTTTTTAACCTATACTCGAGGGCATTAAGGAAGTCGAGGTCGTCATCGATTAACAGGATTTTGAAACCGGGAGGGATTCTAATATCTTTTTCACCATGGTCCCGGGGCGGCGGGAAACCGTCATAATTTTTCTTTTTTTTGCCGGAATCGCTCAAAACACTATAAACTTGCATTTTTATTCTCCTTTATATTTATATTTCAATTTCATAATTATTATTCCTGCTGAAAGGGAAGCTCGATTAAAAACCGTGCTCCATTTGTGTAGGCGGCATCTAAAAAAATCGACCCACCGTGTTCCTCGACTGTAGCTTTTGCATGGAATAAGCCGAGCCCATAGCCTTTACTTTTGGAGGTCCAGAAAATATCGAATACTTTAGCGGCATGCTCCGGTGGAATCCCCGACCCTGAATCTGTCCATTCGATTACGATATGTTCTTTAGATTTAGAAACTGAAACAGACATTTCTCCTCCCTCGGGCATGGCTTCGATCGAATTCCGGGCTAAATTTACCAGCACCAATTTGATTTGCATAGGATCGATTTCTATTTCGGGAGTATCCGGGGATATCTCCGTTTTCAATTTTACTTTTTTCATTTTTAAATCCTGCAAAATTTCGGTTTTTAATTCATCGATTAGTTTTTTTATCCCGGTCGGTTTCTTTTCCTGTATATGTAATTTGGAGGCTTTTTGCAGGTGGTTAATCTCCCCTACAATTCTCAATATTTTTTCTTTAATCTGTGATACAGGATAGTACTGCGGTTGTCCCGGTTTAATATCATCCATTAAGCCGTCTGTATAAAGGTTGAGGGTGCCGATATCGTTTTTTAATTTATGAGCAAAAGCAGACGCTATTATGCCTATGGTTTGCATGGTGTCCGCCACCTTCTTCTCACTAAAATGCTTTACATTTTGGATGGCAATGGCAATGTATGAAGCCAAAATTTCGATAATCTGCCGTTCATCCTCATTGAAATCATGCGGTGTGCGGTAATTAATGAACATAACCCCGACAATCTCCTGTGCGACTCTAAGAATGATCCCGGCAGAGGAAACGATTTCTTCTCGAATTACAAAACGAGCCGGGATTTTATCTGGAAGCGGCTTGCCTTTCGATATCATAATAGGGTCTTCCTGCGATTTCTCTGCATAATAAGACTTCCCTTTTTTCATGATTGACAGTGGGGTTTCCGACGAAATAACTTCAGGTTTGATAAATTCTTTATGTTTTATATCACCGGTATAGTTCAGCGGCAAAATAATTTTTTTGGTTTTTTCATCATAGCGGTACAGGACCAGGACATCCGTCTCCAACACATCTGCTGCTATTTTGGCGATTTCTTCCAGCAGTTTATGAATATCCATGCTTAGTTCCGATATTTTGGGAAACGTTTCTTTAACATCCTGCAATTTATTAAAAAAATTGACAGTCCTTAATGCTGTGGCAGCTTGATTGCAAAAAGCGTTTAAGATTAATAGGTCGTCATCACTGAAAGAATTAGCCCTTTTGCTTTCCAAACACAGCACCCCGAATACCCTGCCGTATATTTTTATTGGTAGTATCATACACGATTTAGTGTCAGCAAATAACTCTTTATCCGGTACGGTTTCAAGGTTTTCCGTTTTAATATCATAATTAGGGATATTTTTAGGTTCGTCTCGCTTAATAACCTTGCTTATCAAATCCTCTCCCAGTTTAAGCACATGATTCGGGTATTTGTTATGCCATTCGCATTTCCAGCACCTGAGGGTTGATATTTCACCGGTGCGTTCATCATATTTTTTTATACAAATACGGTCTGCACCTGATATCTCTTTAGCTTTTTCAAGAATATGGTCGAATAATTCTTTAATCTGGAAAGGTTTAACGATTTCGCTGCCGATTTCATTCAATGCCAATAACTCCTGTACCCTTCTCCTATTCTGGATCGCAACAGCAGTATAGATAGTAAATGTTTGCATGAATTGGATTTCTTCCTGGGAAAAATGATGTTTCCGCTGCGTATAACAGCTAATGACACCCATCACCCTATTTTGATTCTTTATCGGAACTGAAAGCATCGATTTCAGGTTTTCTTCTTTTAAAATTTCTTTAAATTTAGTTTTTTTATTTTCACCCACATCCGGTATTACTTGATGGAATCCGGTTTTGGCCACTTCACCTGTTGTTCCTTCGCCAACGTCTAAAGTTAGTTTTTCATTTCCAATATAATTACCTTCAATCCCGTAAAAAGCCCTGATTTTTAATTTATTATTTCCCTTGATTAATCGAATAAGACATGCTTTAAATCCCATTTTGATAACAACTTCCCTGGCAACGATGTCAAGAAAATCATCGAGTGGTATATCTAATTTGTCATTTAACTCCATTCCGATTTCTGAGAGTGCATCAAAACGTTCTTTATTTCTAATTTTTTCTACCAGCACGGAAACCTGGCTTGAAATTCTTTTCAGGAATCTCTGGTCTTTATTTTGAAAACCGTGGTTATCTAATTCCTTATCGTTAAGATGCTTATTAAGGACTTTAATTACGCCGTACACTTCATTTTCTATTCTTAGCGGAGTTGCCAGGAAGTGTTTGAGATCGTTGTATCTTGAGTTTGCAGCGAAATTTTCCGCGTATCGCCATTTCACGTCGATGTGTTCGTGATTTTTGTTGGCTATCTCTATCTTTTTTTTGTGAATACCGATGTTTGTTACATTTAGTGTTTTCCCTGTGGAGAATACATAACCGGCCATCCCTTCCATTTCATTATAATATTCTCTTCTGCCGGGATCACTCGATACAGAAGTTATGCCATAGCTTGCCCCGGTGATTTCAAGCCGGCCGGTGGTGCCGTTATAGATAAGTATACTGCATACCTCTGCCTTTAATATTTTCGAAATACTCTTAGTAATATCGGTTAACAGTGTCTTTTCTTTACCCTGATATGTGAGTTTTCTGCCGATGCGGTCGATAATCTCGTCAACTCGTAAATCTCGAAAGTATCCCAGGCTGGGGAATCTCTTGCCTTTTGCTAATTCTGCCTGAAAATCCGAATTTCTATCGTATAAGAATGCTGCCGACACCAGGATGGGAATTTTTTCTTTATCTTTTTTATTTATAACGAAGGTTTTAAAATTTTCAATTGTATCGGTCGGACTTGCCCGCAGTTCTTCTATCATCCTTTCTGACTCACCTGGGGCATAGATTTCTTTTACATTTACATTTTTCTTTTCAATCTCCTCTCTATCATAGCCGAATAATTCACAGGCTAATTTGTTGATCTCCGTCACACGCCCTTTTTCATCGATAGCTATAAATCCATCGATTTTGTCTTTTAGTAGACTCCGGGTATATTTTTTTTCCTGCTCCAATATTTCAGCATGTTTTTCCAACTCTTGATCGACATCTACAAAATATTTGAAAATTTTCTTTTTAAAGAGGATTACCAGCAGTGAAACAAGATAATAAACAACGATCAAAGGGACCAATGTCCCGGTAATTTCAGGAATAATGAAATGTTTATCCAGGTTGATTAGGAGGAGGGAGTAATTTAATATAAAAAAGGTGAAAGAAATTAGGGTTACAAAAATAAAAGTAAAGGCCCTCCTAAACCAATAACTGCAATATATAACCGGGATAAGGTACAATACAAATATTCTCGATCCGGCGCCGAACATTTCCAGTGACAGGTACTGGAAAAAAGTAAGAGCCAAGAAATCGAACAAGAGGTTAAATGTCTGCACATTAAAAGATAATTTATTTCTAAGAAAAATTGTAGACAGTGAAGCATAGAGAAAAAATAAAAATTCAGCTAAAAAAATTAGCTTTGTTCTTGAGATAGGGGTGGTATTAAACTGGTGAAACTCCATAATAATAAAAACTAATGCGATCCATTTGAGCGCCCACAGGTCGGTTATCCACTTGTAGCCGGGATCATAAATTTTGGCGATAATCCTCTCTGTTAAGGAATTTGATTCTTTAGTCTTCACTTCTCCTCCCATTTTGTGACCTCTCTCATCGTTTTATGCAAGTTTAAGCCTGATTGGTTTTTTTTATATTGGGCTTGATGGCTCTTTTTTTTATTCCCCGGCATTTTTTTTGGTATAGATAGGGGATCTGAAATTATTTTTGCAGCATTCTTTGAAATGGCACTGTTTTCCGTCAAGATTTCACTCTCTTTCTTATCATTTGTTTCTCGTCTCTGCGCTTCTCAATAAAATCTCATTAAAGCTACAACCCAGTTGCATGGGGCCGAATAGTAGAACACCAAACGGTTGTACTTCATCTCAGCCCAATAGCTTAAGCCACCTTTTACACTATTCGGAATAAAAAGTCAAGTGTTTTTGTCATTTTTTTTACAGAAATTTGTTATCCCATATCTCAACATTCTATGATAGGAAAATTAGCATGTCCCTTTTTGCCTCGCAGGATGTGAGGGAGGCACCTTCGAGGTGCAGGGCAGCGCCTCCCTCTGGGGCGGGGGATGTTTATTCGGCTGCATGGGGTTCGGTCATGGTGACAAAGACCCCGTGAGAATAAGTATAGCGATCCAGGTCGCTGCTGGCCTGGGCTTGTTCGAGCCAGGAATTCCAATAAGAGTATAATTCTTCCTCGGAAAGATTTCTCAGGTCCAGGTCTTCTTCGCTTAAAAATTCATCTCTTATTTCGGTCATGGTTTATCTCCTGGGTTTGGCCTGAGCAGATGACGGCTCTTTTTTTGCCGCGATTAAATGCGTCGGTCAGTTCGATGTATATATTGCTTTGTCTCATAAGATGATTTTACAGGAAACAGCGCTGCATTTCAACATCCTTGATGAAATTGTCAAGAGGTGCATGAATTTTTATAATTCCTGGAAAAAGAGTTGAAAAAATGGTGTGAATAGTATATATTTTATTTTGGAAACTAAAAGAAGGAGGTTCCTGATATGAAAGCGATGGGAATAAGTCAATTCAAGGCCCACGCAGTGGAGATATTAGCCCGGATTGCCAGGACAAAAGAAAATATAGTAATAACAAAGAGAGGCAAGCCCTTAGCCCGGGTAATCCCTTATCATGACTTAAATGCCGTTCCCAGGCCGGGTAAACTGGCGGACACTCTTGTTTTTGAGAAGGACATCGTCTCTCCTTTAGGCGAAGAGATGTGGGAAGGAGGTGTGTTATGAATACTGTTGCGCTGCAAACCGAAGATCTGCCCCACTATAAGTACGACGACTATGTGCAGTGGGAAGGCCGCTGGGAACTGATCCGGGGAATCCCCTATGCCATGGTCCCGGCTCCCCTGGTCAAACACCAGGTAATATGCAGCAATATCATCCTCTACTTAGGCGAATTGCTAAAAAAATGCCCTAAGTGCCGGGTCATTCTGCCCGTAGATTGGCAGGTAGCCGAAGATACGGTAGTACAGCCCGATGTCCTGGTGGTGTGCGGGGACAATATCGGCATAGAAAAACTAACCGTTACCCCGGTGATGGTTTTCGAAGTGCTTTCTCCTTCTACCGAACGGAAAGATAGAGTTCTGAAATATCAACTATATGAAAACGCCGGTGTTAAGTATTACTGCATCGTAGACCCGGAAAACAGCAGCGTGACCGTATTTGTGCTGCAAAAAGAGCGCTTCTCTCAAACAGGGGATTTCGAAGACGGCCTTATGCCTTTCGATTTCGGCCCCTGCCGGGTAGAGATCGATTTCCGGGACATTTTTTATTGAACTCCTGGAATAGGGAGTTCGCTAAAGGTTCTTCGGAGGTTTTTATTATAGACTCGCTCATACCTTTAATATTATTCAAATAGATAGTCTCATGGATATTTCGCCACTCGTCGGAATCTATAATTACGTACCCGCCATCCTCAGAGATCACATTCAATATCTCGTTAGCCGACTGTACCCGGTTCACCCTATAAATAAAAAGATTAGCCTGCCATGAAATTACTTTGCCTCCGGCGGCCCTGCCGGGGGTCGCCCCCATTAAATTGAAGTTGGGGGCCTCGGCATACCGAACCTCCAAAAAAGTTTGAACAAAACTTTTGTTAATGGAGCGCCTCTTGCCTGTCACCTATTTGTCCTCATTCATTGTCTCCTCCAAGAAGGTTATCCACATCTGCAAGGTCCCGGTTTCTACCGGAGGCTTTTTTGTTTTTGATCAGATCATTTTTTGAAATTAAGGATATATCGATAC
Organism: Candidatus Aminicenantota bacterium; assembly: GCA_023135565.1. Lineage (GTDB taxonomy): Bacteria > Acidobacteriota > Aminicenantia > UBA2199 > UBA2199 > JAGLQA01. Next base: position 11,328 of record JAGLSW010000215.1, read on the forward strand.
CTTCTACGGTTATTACATTTCTTCTTATATAACATTCTGCAATATCTATCCCAGTTGCTTCATTAATAATGTCTATTTGAAGTGGGGACCTGCCCATTCGAAACACATTGCCTTTTTTCTTAAAATACTCCACGTCAATCTCCGGTGTTCCGAATTCGCGAAGAGCTTTTTGTAATTTCTTTAAGTTTCTTTCATCATTTGCAATTAAAAAATCAATATCTTTCGTTGCTCTTG
>JAGLSW010000216.1 GCA_023135565.1 Candidatus Aminicenantota bacterium
ACACCTCCAAAAACTTCTATTGAGCAAACGTTTGAGCACTCTGCTCTCGATAATTGGCTGAGAATATTGCGCGCCTCCTTCGATATTCGGTGTTCGATGTTCATCATTCGATATTCGTCTTGAACTCTACTGTTACAGGCATGCCTACTTTTAATGCGTCGTTGTCATCAACTTTGACTTTTACCCGGTAAAGCAGCGCTTTGCGCTCCTTCTCTGATACGATATACTTGGGTGAAAACTCCGCTTTCCTGCCGAAATAACTAATCACTCCGGCAATAGGTTTGCCCTCCATGCCGTCTACCAAAATAGACGCCGACCGGCCCAGCTTCAATGCGGCAATTTCACCTTCTTCGATGAAAACCTCGACGTAAAGACTGGAATAATCCAAAATATCAACCACCGCACTGTTAGGAAACACATTCTCCCCGGCAGACACGAATTTTTCGATGATCACGCCGGCAGACGGGGCCGCGATACGGTGATCTTTCAAAATCAATTCTAAGTACTCTTTCTTGTTGGCGATCCTCTCTTCCTGCACGTCTAAAGCAGCTAACCCCTTTTCCAGATCAAAAGCAGCGGTTTCGGCTTCTAAAAGCTTTAGTTCCATGTTCTCTACTTTCTCCCCGGCCAGGGAACGACTCTTCTCCAACCGCTTAAACCGCTGCGCTTGCTTGCCCAGGTATTCTAAGTTCTTTTTGACTAAGGTTCTTTTTTTTATCAGCTTTGCGCGGTTGATCTCGATCTCTTTCTTGGCGATTTCTAATTCTTTTACCTGGTTTTCTACTTTGTCGCTGTTGATTTTGGCTATCAGCGCCCCTTTCTCAACTTTTTCACCTTCTTTGAACAAGAACTGCTCTACGATCCCGGCTGCCTGGGATTTTACCGTAATAATATCGCCGTCAACCACCCCGGGAGCGGCTATTTTATCCCCCTGCCCATCACCGCAACAGGTCAAAAAAACCAAAATTACTATTAAAAACAATAATATTTTTTTATTACTTGCCTCTTTCATTTTGCCTCCTCGAATAGGCCGGTTAACCGGGTTATATTCACTTTTATTAATTCTAACTGCGCCCGGATGGTGTTTTGCCGGGATAAGTACCCTTCCCGGCGCGTCAGGGCGCCTAAATAGTCGATATTAGCGATCTGCTGCTCATCTAACAGCTCCTTTTTTAAATCTATATCCTCAGCGGCGATTTGCAGCAGCTTTTTTACGGTTTCTAATTTCTCTTCAGCGGACTTCTTGGCGGCATACAACTGCCTGAAACGCTTTTCCGCCATTTTTATGAAATCCGCCTGCTCGTTTTCCAGTTTTTCCGCGCCGTAACGAACGATCTGCACCTGGCGCTTCAACCGCCCCCAATCGAAAATCTTAAAGCTGATGCTGAATCCACCTTGAAAATAAAGGGACCATTCGTTTTTGAAAAAATCGATGCCCGGTTTGCCATAGTGGATTTCAGCAAAACTGCCTACCCGCGGCATGTATTCACCTTTTATCATGGTTTCCCTGATCTTTAGGCCCTTTGTTTGTTCGGCTAAAGTCTTCAGCACCGGGTGAGCTGCCTTAAACTCGGCAAAAACCCGGGTAAAGGCGTTCTCTTTTTCGCTGTAGTTTTTTTCTACTTCGGAAATATCGAAACCGCACAGGGTTTTGAAATTGATTTTTTCTTTTTCTATCAAGTTCAGCAGGTCCCGGCGGTTAAGCAATTGCTCCTGGATGCGGGCTTCGGTTTCCAGCAGGTCGCTTTTTTTGATCAATTCTTCCCGGAAATAGTTCTGTAACCTCTCCTGGTGCAGGCTTAGTTGTTTGAGCAAACTATCCAAAGAAACCAGCCTGTTTTGCAGTAAGCGGTAATTGAAATAAGATGTTTTGATTTCGGCGGCGATTTCGATCTGGCTGAGCCGGGTACGGTTTTTTTCTACAGCCAGCCGGACTGTTTCCAATTTTACCGCGCTGCTTAGGATTCCGCCGGTATACAAAGGCTGGCTGAGGGAGAGTTTGAGATCGTAATTGTGTTTTGCCCCGGCTAACATGCCTGCACCCGGGATGACCACGCCCGGCGCCGGGTTCATATCCGGCAGGACGATCTCCATTTGCTGCGATTTAAAAAGATACGCGCCCCCGGAATCTACGTTGAACCGTTTTTTCAAAAGGGCGGTCTTTTTGGCCAGTTCGATGGAACGGCTTTCTAAGAGATGGTTTTGGTAAACCGCATTAATCTCGATGCCTTTTTGCACAGCCTCTTTCATGGAAATTTCGGCCTCCAGCGGCAAAATAAGCAGGGCGCAGTAGAGCAGGAAAAATAATACTTTTTTCATTTTTATATTCCTTGTTACTAATACTTCCTTGAAGTTTACAAGCTTTGGGGTCAACCTGGGTGGACTTGAAATCCCCTGGCCCCTCATAGGGTGGGGGCGCCGCCCCCTCTTAAAAAACATAATAGATAGTAATAATCTATTTTGGACTGCTTGTCAAGTCCCTGGGGCAGGAAAATCAAGTTGCAAGTAATCTAATCCTGCGCACTTCGGAAGTACTCCCCCCCCGCACTTCTGAACTCCGGCAGCGGGGGTTTTGACTCCGGCGACTCAGTTCCGAACTCCGGTAGCGAAGCTTTTATCATTGATCATTGATTTTAGGCCGCTGCTGAATCGAGCAGCTTGACGACTTCCTTATGGCCATGTTCCTCCGCCCGGTTCGATGCGGTTGCCCCGTCCCGGTCCTTTTTGTCAAGAGCGGCTCCCTGCGCAATAAGATATTTTACGATACGATAATGTCCCATTTTGGCCGCATTCATCAAGGCGGTGGTTCCGCCGGAACCGGCGGTGCCTACCGGCACCCCCCTCATTATTAAAAATGCCGTTATATCCAATAACTCTTTCTCGCTTTCGCAGGTGGTCATTAAGGCGTTAAATCCTCGCTCATCCGCTGCTGCAACACCTATCCCGGCCAATATGAGCCGGAAACACAAGGCTTTGTGCCCCAAAAAAGCAGCGGTAATCAATGCGGTGGCGCCTGCTTCATTCCGAATATTTATATCGGTTCCGGCTTTTAATTGTTTGTTGACTTCTTTCCAGTCACCTTTTTCCGCGGCTTTAAAAAATTCGACAGCTTGAGCTTTTGTGCCGCCGCCGGTTTCGGATGCAGGTTCTCCTTTTCTTAAATCTTTGAATTCCTCCTGTAGGCAGGATTTCAGCCAGGGGCCATTGCCGCCGAGATTTATGTTGGCGCCCTGGTCCAGCAGCAGTTCCATGATCTCCTTATCGCCGGAAACAGCGGCAAACATGAGGGGATTCCAGGCCGCTTCGTTCATGTCGTCTACGTCCGCACCTACATGAAGCAATTGCTCGACAATCTCTTTATGACCTTTTTGGGCGGCCAAAATCAAAGCCGTATTGCCGTTCCTGTCTTCTAAGTGCGGGTCGGCTCCAGATGCGAGAAGGAACTCCACTAACTCCCCGTGACCGTGCCGGGCGGACAACAAAAGCATGGTGACGCCGTTCGACTTGCGGGTATTCACATCGAATCCCTTCTCCAACTGTTCTTTGATCTTCTCTATCTTGCCGCTTTTGGCTAAATCCACGGCTGCCGTTTTTGCCTTTATTTTAGCCTGGATGAGCCGGACAATATCGTCTTTTTTGTTTTTCTTAGCCGTGGAAAGAGCGGTTTCACCAGCATTATTCACGGCGGAAAAATCAGCGTCCCGCTTTAGGAGCGTTTCGACAATAGCCTGGAAACCGTGCCGAGCGCTTAGGATCAGCGCTGTATTTCCTTTATTATTGGCGGTTTTTATATCGGCGCCTTTTTTTAACAGGGCTGTGGCGATCTCTTGGTGGCCATGGGTTAAAGCTGCGGTCAGGGGGGTGTCGCCGTCGGCATTTTTTACTTCGAGCCCGGCGCCGCGGGAAAGCAGGGCTGCCACCATGCCGGTATAGCCAGCCGCTGAGGCCAAAAGCAGCGCCGAATTGCCTTTCTGATTGCGCGCATTTACGGCTGCCCCTTTAGTTAGGAACATTTCGGCCATTTTTTGCCGCTTGTTGATGAGGGCGGTTAGCAGGGCGGTGTCGCCGTGGTCGTTCTTAGCGTCTATCTCCGCGCCCCGGGTAACAAGCGTGTCCACTATTTTTTCAAAACCTTTGCCGACGGCGATGTGCAGCGGTCTGTTACCTTTTTTGGTTTTGGCGTGAACGTCTGCGCTGCGCTGGATCAAGGTTTCGGCAGCTTTTCGGTGGTCCTTTCTTAAGGCGATGGTCAGCGGGGTTTCGCCCTTCTTATCCGCGGCATTGATATCCGCGCCGTGTTCCAAAAGAACTTCGATGATCTCCAGCAGCCCTTTCTCAGCAGCGGCCATCACTGCCGTCCAGCCGGGCCAGTCTCCTGCTGAGGGGGCGTTCACGTCGGCAGCTTCGATCATCCCCAAAAAACCGGGTTTCAACGCTTTCTTGATTTTTTCGACATCTTTTTCTAAAATTGCTTTTAATAGTTTGTCCTGTTTCGACATTTTAGACTCCTTCTCCGAACATGACGACAACAAATTTCATTCCCTGACCGTCGTTGGTACAAAACCGGTGCACCATGCCGGCCGGGACAACTATAGTCATGCTTGCTCCCGTTCTATAATCGCTTAGTGCATGAGGGCATTTATCTCTTTTTTTGTTAAACCGGTGTACTTGACTATACTCTCAATGGAAAAATCATCATTCAACATCCGCCTGGCGGTTTCAGTTTTACCTTCTTTCATTCCTTTTTCTTTTCCTTCATCGCGCAGCCGTTGAGCTAATGTCGGCATAATATCACCTCCTTCTATTTCGCTCTCTTTCAATATTTTTTCTAATTTTTCCGGGGCCATATCTTTTGTTTCCGATATATAGGTGAGAAAGAATAAGATTTTCTCCTTCTCTTTCAAGAAGCCCTTCTCATACCAGAACTTAAATATACCCCGGATGGCTTCTATGTCTTGATTTGACGCACTTTTCATTAATATTAACGATGTCAG
>JAGLSW010000217.1 GCA_023135565.1 Candidatus Aminicenantota bacterium
CGAGTAACAGGAAAGCGTATCGCTCATGAAAAGTTTTGGGAGTCCAGAACCCCTTTCCAAAAGGGTTTTGGCCGCCGGAGGCAATTTCATGGCAGGCTTAATTCCGTAGATAATAATATCATTTTTCCTGCTTGTCGGTCTAACAGTCTCAGCTAATCGCTTTTAGGCCCCAGGCCGCGGCTCTGTCCGATTTTTAACCTATCATTGATAAAACTAATACATTTATGGTATTATATCTTATTAATCATCTCATAATGGATCGAGGTTTAAAGAATGAAAAAAAAAGTTTTTGTTTTCATTTTTCTTGTTTTTTTTAGTTGGCACGGCGCTCTCCCGGGGGCCAGCCGGACTATCCATTTTAAACGCATCTCTATCCACGAAGGCCTGTCCCAGAATACGATATTTTCCATGATGCAAGATAGCAAAGGATTCATGTGGTTCGGCACCCAGGACGGTTTAAATAAATACGATGGCTATAACTTTACCGTTTACAAACTCGATCCCGATGACAACAACAGCTTGAGCCATAACACTATCCAGGCTATCTGTGAAGATAATTCCGGTAAAATCTGGGTAGGCACCAACGGCGGCGGGCTGAACTGTTTTGACCCCAAAAAAGAAAAATTTACCCGCTTCCCGGTGATTAACAACGATACGAACAATATCAACCATGTCTTTGTAAATTCACTCTGCGTAGATGGGAACGGTACACTCTGGATCGGCACAGTCGGCGGCGGCTTGAGCAAATTGACCCGGGAAATAGACCCGCAAAACCCGGCTTTACTAAAAGATAAAATATTCACCTACCGCAATATTCCCGGCGAACCGGATAGCTTGAGCGATGATTTTATCTTAGCAGTGACAGCGGACCCTGCCGGCAATATCTGGGTGGGCACCGGTGGCGCCGGGCTCGATAAATTCGATCCCGGCAGCGGGAACTTTACCCACTTTCGCAGCATTCCGGGCAATCCCCGCACCTTGAGCCACAACCAGGTAAACGCTATTTGTTTAGACAATTCCGGCTTGCTCTGGGTGGGCACAGTCGGCGGTCTCAATTTATTAGATAAAAAAACCGGGGAATTTACCCGCTACCTGGATAGACCCGGCGACCCCGGCAGTTTAAGCGATAACGCGGTAAGCTCTGTCATAGAAGACCGTTCCGGTGTGCTCTGGGTGGGCACCTTTACCGGCGGGCTCAATAAATTTAATAAAAGAAGCGAGACCTTCACCCATTATCGCAGTATAGCTAAAGACCCCTTCAGCCTGAGCTACGACACGATCATTTCTCTCTATGAAGACCGCTCGCGGATCCTCTGGATAGGCACCGGCGGCAAAGGTCTGAATAAATTCGACCGCGAGGATATTTTCACTCACTACCGGCAGGACCCCGACAATCCCAACAGCCTGGGCGACAATTTCGTCTATTCGCTTTGCGAAGACAGTTCGGGCGTTCTCTGGATCGGCACCAGCGATAACGGCCTGGATAAATTCGACCGTGGGAAAGATACTTTTACCCACTATCGACCCATTGCCGGCGATCCCCGCAGTTTAAACAATATCCGCGTACGCTGTATCTTCGAAGACAGCGCCGGTGTGCTCTGGATAGGCACGGACGGCGGCGGGCTAAACCGTTTTAACCGGGAAAGCGATACTTTCTCCCACTTCCGCAGAGACCCCGAAGACCCTACCAGCCTGAGCAATGACGCCATTCGCACGATTTTTGAGGACAGTTCCGGTGTGCTCTGGGTGGGCACCTTTGCCGGCGGTTTCAATAAATTTGACCGGGAAAAGGAAACTTTTACAAGGTACATGAGGCGTACCGGCGGTGAAAACCGTTATTCCCCCAGCGGTAATTCCATATACGTGATTTATGAAGCTCCCACGCAGCCGGGCATACTCTGGATAGGCACCCGCAACGGGGGGCTAAACCGTTTCGATCCGCAAAGCGGTGAGTTTTCCCGGTATCGATTTAATCCCGAAAACCCGCACAGTTTGAGCAGCGACCAACTGGTTTCTATTCATGAAGACAGTTCCGGTATGCTCTGGATAGGCACCTACGGCGGCGGGCTGAACAAAATGGTCGGCGGCAGGAAAGAAGGGGAAGAAGTCAAATTTATCCACTATACGGAAAAACACGGTTTGTGTAACAACTCGGTGTACGGGATACTGGAAGACGGGGACGGCAGCCTGTGGTTGAGCACCAACAAAGGACTGAGCATGTTCAACCCCCAAACCGAAATCTTCAAAAACTATAATGTAGAAGACGGCGTCCAGGGCAGTGAGTTTAATGCCGGGGCTTATTTCAAAAGTAAAAGCGGCGAAATGTTTTTCGGCGGTCTTAACGGTTTTAATGCTTTTTTTCCCCGTTATATAGATGATAATCCCCATATTCCCCCGGTGGTGATAACCGGCTTTAAAATAGCTGACGAGCCGGTCGAAATCAGCCCCTCTTCACCCCTTACCCGGTCTATCACCTGGATGGAAGAACTGCGCCTGTCTTACGAACAGAATAATATATCTTTTGAATTTTCCGCCCTTGATTTCACCATACCCGGCAAGAACCGCTATGCCTATAAAATGGAGGGATTTAACGACGATTGGATATACACCGGCGCGGACAAGCGTTTTGCTTATTTTACCAACTTAGACCCCGGGCCATATGTGTTCCGGGTCAAAGGGACAAATAACGACGGCGTCTGGAACGATACCGGCACGGCAGTGCGTATTTTCATTTCCCCACCTTTTTGGGCCACCTGGCAGTTCAGGATAGTCCTGTTAATCTTGTGCGCCGGGCTGGTTCTTCTGTGGTACCGGAAAAGGCTCAAGCATGTACGCATCAAAGCGGAATTGCAAACCGCCCACAACGCGCAGATGTCGATCATGCCGCAGGCCGACCCGGAAATCCCCGGTTTCGATGTGTCCGGTATTTGTATACCGGCTAATGAAGTGGGCGGTGATTTTTTCGATTATGCCTGGATGGATGAAGAGAAGACAAAATTCTCCATTGCCGTAGGCGATGTGTCGGGCAAAGCCATGAAATCCGCCATGACAGCGGTTATGGCCAGCGGCATGATCTCTTTAAAAATAGATGAGACTTTGCCCGTAAAAGAGATTTTGCAGCGCATCAACCGGGCCTTATATTTTAAAACCGACCGGAAAGAATTTGTGGCTTTATGTTTGACGGCCATCGATACGCAGACAAAGGAGATGGTGTTTACCAATGCCGGGTTAACCGCGCCGCTGTTAAAATCCGCGGGCCGGGTTATCACCCTGGAAGGAGCCGGTAAGAAGCTGCCTTTAGGCGTCAAACCGGACAGCCGGTACCTGGAGAAGAAGCAGCAGTTGAAAGCCGGTGATATATTATTTCTTTTCACGGATGGGGTCACGGAAGCCAGGAATACCGTCAAGGAGTATTATGGCCAGGAGAGGCTGCGGGCCTTCTTGTCGCGGTTGGAGACGCAAGAATTAACGGCCCGCCGGATCAGGAAGAAGATTACCGCGGATGTGGCTGTTTTTTCCGGCGCCGCCGCCCAGCATGATGATATTGCCGTAGTTGTCGTCAAAGTATTATAGCCCCGCGGCACGCCCCCCGGTTTCCCGTAACATTGTAACATTCGAACGCACAGAGCCCACTTCCCGGTTGAACAAAAATGAAAAACGCGATTTAACGGGAATTTTCATTTTTGCTCTTTACCTGCGGGCGTTTATGTCGTATAATAAGTGCCTGGAGGATTAATCGACTATGCCTAAAAAAAAGAAACAAGAAATTGCACCTCTGATATTGAAAAACGGTATATTTGTTGCCGGCCATCCCAGGAGCGGAACTTCCCTGGCCTGCCAACTCATCGAGAGTGCGGGCGTTCATTTTCCTTCCGACCTTGGCGCCGACATTTACAATAAGAGTGGTTACTTCGAACTTTCCTATGCCAAAGAACTGGAAAAAAAGCTGTTGGAAGAAGCCATGACCGAAGAAAATACCGAGGAATTAAACAAAGTCGTTAAGGTACTAAATGAAGCCGAAGGTTTATCAGGTCTGAAAGTAGTCCATATACCGGCGCTGCTTTTTTATCGTCACATTGCTAAAAATATCCGGGCAGTGCTAATCTTCAGGAACCCGGCGGATGTGAAGTCCAGTATGATCAGGAGAGGCATCTCCCAGTTTAAACTGAGCTGGTTCGACAATAACAACGCTTTGATCGCTGCTCACGAAAACATCCCCAAAAGTATAGTCATCAGCTATGAAGCCTTGATTGCCGGCCGGGCCGGAGTCGCCAAAGCCTTTAAGAAGATAGGTTTTAAAATAGATGTGAATAAAGTCAAACGCGACCAGCAAACCCAGAAAAACAGCCGGCTCATACTTACCGGCGATGAAATCAGGATGTACAAATATCTACAAAAACTTGAAAAGCAGAGTTTTAAATAACCCCGCCTTCCTAAGGGGCCGGGAGAATTAAGGAGTAAACATGAAGCCACAGGAGTCTTTAGAAATTATCGACGAGGAAGCCCAGAGTCTTTTTTCCAACTTAATCTCTTTTCATGTAAACCCGGAGGAGGCGTGTATGGGGTTAGGGATCAGGGATATTAGGGAACCGAATGTTGTCAATGTCCACAGCTATATACATATGTCGATCCCGCATTTTTTAAGATTTGCGGAAGCTGTTAACAAGCAGGTGAATCTATTAATCGAAAAAGGAGTAATCACCAGGGAACCGGAACAGTAGATATCGCGATATCCCCGGATGTTCTCGAAGGAACCCGGGAGTCCCTCGGGATAGAAGCTCCTCCCGGGTTCTAAAAATTCTAATCTTAGTAGTCGAGATAGTTTGCCGCCCAACCGATATCATGGCAGCCGTAAGCTATCCACATATAGCCGTTTTCGCCCCAATTCGTACCCCAGGAATTTTTCATTTTCCAGGCGCCTGTGGTGTCGTCCCAGCCGCAGATAGTCACAAAGTGGTTGACATTGCCGGTGCCGGAATGATTAAAAACACCGCTGCTGTAGGCCATGAAATAGCTGTCCACATAGACCAGGCAGGCAACCGAGCCGTATGCCACTATAGCATTTTTTATTGCCGTAGTGGAAGCTGCGCTGTAGCCGTTGCCGCAGAAATGCCAGGTGTTCGCCTGGTAAGAGATAGTCACACCGGTGCAGGATGAACCGGGGGTAAAATTGGCTGCCAATACCGCGCCGGTATTAAAAAAGATGTCGCCGGCAAACCAGCCGTCGGTGCAGTCCCAGCCATAAGGGTTACACTCTAACAGCCAGCTTTCCGACAGTCTCACCGTAACGCTGTCTCTTAGTTTAATCACACTTTCGAACATAGCGTTGCTGGCAAAGGGCCAGGCGCTGCAAGTGCCCTGATCCACCACCGGGGTGCTGACACAGGCGTAGGAGCGTGGCAATTTAGAATCTTCGATAGATACCGCCGCTGGGGTTGACGCGCCGAAACTGACCGGCCCGCGGTTGATAAGGTTGGCCTGGTACTGGCTGTAATTTACCTCCGGGTTGATGTCTACGGAGAAAGTCCAGCCGTTGGCATCGATTTCGGCCTGCATTTTAGTTAGTTCTTCTTCGTTCAGGGTGAACCGGGCAGTTGGGTTCCTATCGCTGTCGTTTACTGCCCTTAAGTGGGGCAGGGAAACCAGTGCCACCATTACCACACACACAGACAATAGAAACCATGTTTTTTTTGTTAATTTTTTCATAATTAATTCCTCCTATTTAAGAATTTTTTTTGGCTGTGTAAAAAAAACGGGTTCATGTTAAGAGTAAAGCTGTCAAGAAGCGCCGTTTTTCTTTTCATATTTAGATTATAAAACAAAAAATTGCAAAATCAATAGGTCTAAAGTTGTAATTTTGGTTGTATAGCGGTTGTATTCCAGGTTGTATATAGGCCAAATTTCGTTCCCGGGGGTGCGGCGCAGAGGGTGCCCCCGCCGGGGCTTTGGATTTGTTTGAAGCAGCGCGATTTCCTGCTTAAAGAAAATGACGCGGCCTTGCCCCGGTGTCGGGGATGGGTTGCCAAAATTCTTTTTTAATACTATAATAAAACCATGAAAAAACTACCCATCGGTATGCAAACTTTTCGCCATCTCATAGAAGGTGATTACCTCTACATAGACAAAACAAAAGAAATATATGAATTCTTTGCCGGCGGCGGTAAGTATTATTTTTTGTCCCGGCCGCGGCGGTTCGGCAAATCGCTGCTGGTGAGCACCTTAAAAGAAATATTTTCAGGAAATAAAAAACTCTTCCAGGGGTTGTGGATTCACGACAAAATCGACTGGAAACCTTCACCGGTAATCCATATCGATTTTTTGCAAATAAATTCTAAAACCCCGGAAAAACTGGAAAAATCACTGGGAAAAATACTCAGGACATCAGGGAACGCCCTGGGCATAAACCTGGACCCTAAAAGCGATTATAAGGATCTTTTCCGGGAATTGATTGTAGGTGTGGGCAGAAAAAACAAAAACGGGGTGGTAATATTAGTCGATGAATACGATAAACCGATTATCGACCATGTGGGTGCGGCGGATAAAAAAACGGCGAAAGAAAACAGGAAAATTTTAAAGAATTTTTATTCCACGATTAAGGGTTCGGATGAACACCTTAGATTCGTTTTACTTACCGGCGTGTCGAAATTTTCTAAGGTATCGGTGTTCTCTGATCTGAATAACTTGCGCGATATTACCATGTCTTTAGATTTTGCCACCCTGATGGGCTATACCGATAGCGAATTGCAGCACTATTTCGCCGCTCACATAAAGACGATGGCTGATAACCTGGGGGTCCACCGTGACAAACTGTTGGAAAAAATCCGCTGCTGGTACAACGGCTATTCCTGGGACGGCAAGAATTTTCTTTATAATCCGCTGTCCATACTAAACCTCTTCGCGGAAAGACGTTTCGAGAACTACTGGTTTTCCACGGGGACGCCGAGCTTTTTAATCAACCTGACTAAAGAGAAGAATTTCTCGCCGGAAGAATTTGAGAGTACGGAGGCGGATAATTCGATATTCGAGAGTTTCGATATCGAAAATATGGAATTGGTTTCCCTGCTTTTCCAGACCGGCTATTTAACGATTAAAGGAAAAAAAGAGAGTTTTGATGAAGAGACCCTCTACTATCTTTCCTACCCTAATAAAGAGGTGCGGGAATCCTTTTTGAAACACCTGTTAAAGGGATACAGCGAGAAGGAATTGGTGGGTGTCGGTATCGATCCAAAGGAACGCAATATTAAAGAATATGCGGTAGAACCGCTGCCGTCCTCCAAATAAACACAATTTGCCTCCGGCGGCAAGGGGGGCTTTTTTGAAAAAGCGCCCCCCTTGACCCCCCCAAAAACTTTTGTTGCGCAATACGTTTTCCTTCTATAAAATTACTTTGCCTCCGGCGGCCCTGCCGGGGGCCAAACTTTTGAAAAAGTTT
>JAGLSW010000218.1 GCA_023135565.1 Candidatus Aminicenantota bacterium
CCCCCCCCCCCCCGGTATTTATTGGAGTCAGGATGTGGGTGCGTAAAAAATCTTATCTTTTACAATTTTGGCGATTACCTTTTTTTCTCTCTCTAAAATGTCGATATATTTGTAGAGTTCGATTCTTTTCTTGCCCGTTAGTTCTTCTAAGTCTTCGATCGTCAAGGGCCGCCTGTCGATAGTATTCAGGATGTTGTTTTCTAAATTGCGGCTAAAAGAAGCGATCTCTCTTCTTTTCCCGGCTCTTTTAATCACTTCCACCCGGGCCGGCAAATCCTGCCAGCCAGCGGCGATTTTTTCCAATCTCCCGGTATCCAGCGGTTCCACATGGTCGTAAGCCGGGGGCCGGTCAAGGGAATTCAACTGCACCCTGTCCGGTTTGATTTTTTTTATCGCCTCGTAGAGTTTTTTTAGTTCGGCGCTGCCGTCGTTTATGCCGCTGACGATAAAAACTTCCAGCCGGATGTCTCCTTTATACTGCTCCCTGAATTTAACCATACCTTCTATTACAGCGCCGATTTCCAAATCCTGGTGGGGCTGGTTAATCCGGGCAAAAACCGGCGGCGAAACCGCATCTAAAGAAGGTAAAATTAGGTCTGCTTGCAAAAGGCTTTCCCTGACCTCCGGTAGGTAGAGCAAAGTGCCGTTGGTAAGCACTGCCACAGGCACAAGGGTGATTTTTTTTATAGCTGCGATAATATCTTTTAGGTCTTTATTCAGGGTCGGCTCCCCGGAACCGGAAAAAGTAATGTATTCGAGAGTTTGATGTTGGGCCAGGAAAGGTTTTAATTCTTCTATGATGGTTCCCGCATCGACGAAACTCGATCTGGCCGCGGTTAGATTTGTCGTTCCGCCGCATTCGCAGTAGATGCAGTCTAAGGTACAGGTTTTGAAAGGGATAATATCCACCCCTAAGGATATCCCCAATCGTCTTGAAGGGACAGGTCCGAATATGTGTTTAATCATGGACGTTATTAGTACTCAGGAGGGGATAAAAAGGGACTAAGGAGGAGCTGAAAATAAGCCAGGTTAAGGAAGGTCTCGTGAACATTAGGAGTCTTCGTTCTTTTGCTCTTTGAGGATTCCCGGGCGTTTCCGAGTCCCTTCTTAACCTGAGCTCTCTTGAGCCCCTCCTGAGTTCTCTTGAGTTCCCGCTGAGCTCTCTTGATATCTAATCTAAGTCGATTGCGGACTTGGTCTTTTCTCTTCTCTTGGCGTCCATTTTATTCCATTTTTTCATGCACCTGTGGTCCATGCCTTTGGTAACGGAGCATACCAGGTATTCGCTGATATAAATAACGCAGGCCCTGATGGCTTTTCCCGTGGGAGTCTTTTTGGCTTTTTCGCCGGAAACAGCAAAATGCCTGGTGCTTAGACCGACACCGATAGCTTTGGCTTTAATGGTGGCCTCGATTGTCCTGGCGTCTACGATTTCGCCGGTTTCCGTATCTATAAGTTTGATATCCACGGCGATATAAGTTTTTTCTTTTTTTCCGCCCAAGCTAAGTCCTTTAACGCGGATTTTTCCGCCTTTAGCCGAAGTTTTTTCAAAGGCCGCGACTGTTCCGGCGATGAGGTACTTTGCGCCTTTGATTTTTCCCATTTTGACCAGGGTTTTTTTATCCACCCGGCCGGAAGCGCTCAAGTCTTGTTCGCTAATCACGGCATTGATCTCTGTTCTTTCCAGCACGGTGAATTTCCGGGTGCTGACCAATTCGGAACTGAGCATGTCCTGTAGTTCGGTAGCTACTGTAGAGTTCCACCAGAACAAACCGGCCACATCGTTAGTGAATCTCAGAACCCCGATGCGCGGTTTTTCCTGGGCCAAAACGCTGAATAAACTTGCGATAAACAAAATCAAAACAAAAATCAAAACTTTCTTTTTCATACTGCCTCCTTTTTAGTTCTATTTTCGGTTGTTTTTACGTGTCGGTAAAGAACAACCTGTTCCCACCGTGCGGTGGTTTTTTTCAAACTTAGTCTTGAAAAATTGATTACTAATTATAGTGTAATGGAATGTTAAAGTCAATTTTTCCAGCCTTTAAATATTAAGATTTTTACGAATTGTTTTTTCTTGTTTTCTCGCTGTTTTTGATACCTGTAGGGGGAGATAAATACTGCCGCTATTTTCCGCGGTTAAGAGCAAATGTGGCAAAACAAGACTTGACCCCATTTTTATTATGTTTGCTTTCGTTTATTACATCTGATAAAATAGGAACAGAAATACTTGACAAAAACCATGGAAAATAAAAGGAGTCGAGCATGAGACGGTTTTCATCTTATGGGCCGGTTGATACCAGGTACCATTACTATGCGCCGAGAAAAGGGTTGATTGAAGATGCTTATATCCGTTTGACCGGTGAAAATGCTATGGACGTTGGGCATTACATCACGGTTTGGGCACCCCGTCAATGCGGCAAAACGTGGCTGATGCAGCAAATCTTGTTTCGCCTGAAAAAAGAACCCAAATACCACGCGATAAAGATCAACCTGGAACATCTAAAATATGAAACCGATACCGCCGTCATCATCGGCACCATAGCCAAAGAGATCGGAGAAGGCATTAACAAATATCTAACCGGCATCGACACCCAAACCAAATTCCAGGAGATATTTAGAAAAAGCGTATTAGAAAAACCTCTCATACTTTTCATGGACGAATTCGACGCCCTCTCCGAAGAGGCTATTAATGCTATAGTCAGTGCCTTTCGAAACATTCATATCACACACATGGATGAAATAGATAAAACAACAAGTGAAAAAAGTTATCTTCTACATGGGGTTGCTTTGATCGGTGTGCGCAGTGTCCTGGGCATCGAGAATGCCAAAGGCTCTCCCTTTAACATCCAGCGGAGTGTACATATCCCAAACCTCACCTTTGAGGAGGTTGTAGACATGTTTCATTGGTATGAAAGAGAGAGCGACCAACCGGTGGAACCCGCGGTGATAAAAAAACTATATGACGAAACTTCAGGCCAACCGGGATTAATCTCATGGTTCGGTGAATTGTTAACCGAAGGATTCGATGATTACCGGATCGACGGGAACAGGCCGATAAATCTAAGGGATTTTGAAATCGTTTACGCTGCCGCGATCTACGCTCTACCTAATAATAATATCCTGAACCTCATCAGCAAAGCCAAGGAAGAGTCCAATAAACCGATGGTGCTGAAGATGTTCCAAACAGACCAAAAAATGGAATTCAAATACGATAATCCCATCATCAATGCTTTGTATATGAACGGAATAGCCGAAAAGGTGATAGCGGACCGGACCCGTTATTATGTCAAGTTTTCCAGTCCCTTTGTTCAGAAGCGGTTGTTCAATTATTTCTCTGATGCATATTTCAACGAAATGGGAACTCTTGTAGAGCCTTATGTTCACCTGGATGATGTCATAACGGACGCGGAATTATTTATACCGGGCCTGTTGAACCTGTATCAAGCCTACCTGGACAAGAACAAAGAGTGGCTCTTTAAATCTGCCCCCCGGCGCACGGATATGCGTATCTATGAGGCCATCTTCCACTTCAACCTCTATTCTTACATAAACTCATTCCTGGACACATCCGGAGGCAGGGTTTTCCCGGAGTTCCCTACCGGCAACGGTAAGATCGATTTGATAATAACATATAAAAACAACCGTTACGGGTTGGAATTAAAATCATTCACTAACCTCAGGGACTATAAAACCGCACTCGCTCAGGCTGCAAAATACGGGAAACAGTTAAAATTAAAGGAAATATTCCTCATTTTTTTCGTCCAATATATAGACGGGGATAAGAAGAAAAAGTATGAAAAAGAATACCTGGATGCGTCTTCCAGTGTAACAGTTTTACCCATTTTCGTCACCACTGGTGAATAAGAAAAAGACAACCCTCCGGGGTCTACCAAAATATCGAGAGTATTGGATTATATCCCACATCATGGCGAGGCAACACATCAAAATTATCGCTGTAACGCTCCTTGAAAGATTGGGGTGAGACAAACCGGCCTGTCCACAACCCGGACGAACCGGAACCAAAAAGGGTGCTTACAA
>JAGLSW010000219.1 GCA_023135565.1 Candidatus Aminicenantota bacterium
TTTTATATCAGCCATGCAACTTTATATCATAAATAGTTTGTTTTTTCAAATATTTTGCCTCTGGCAGCCCCACGCGCGTGGGGTGGCGGTAAGCCGCTGCGCGGCAAGTCCCTGCCGGGGGCCAAACTTTTGAAAAAGTTTGAACAAAACTTTTGATAATTGAGAATCAAAAGCACTTCCCTGCCGCGAAGCGGCTTACAGGCTGGGGACGCCGTCCCCCGGGGTTAGGGCAAAGTGCGCAGCACAGTACGGCGGGCAAACTCAACTAACATCAAAAGCAGTAAGCCGGCTAATATAAAATAAATAAATATGTCCTTGGCTTCATGATGCTTCTTAGTGGTGATCTCAGTCTTCTCCCAACGGTCGATCTCAGAAAAAATCTGCTGTAAAGAATCCTTGTCCGTGGCCCGGAAATAAAGCCCGCCGGTACTGTTGGCAATCTCCTGCAGCAGCTTTTCGTCTATTTCAACATTCATCATTACATGCTGCACCCGGCCATAAGCGTCTTTTACCGGGTAAGGGGCCCGACCCCGGGTGCCGACGCCGATGGTGTATACTTTGATGTTAAAATCTTTCGCCATAGCGGCGGCATCACGGGGGTCCATCTCGCCGCGGTTGTTCACGCCGTCGGTAAGCAGGATAATGATCTTTGTCCCTGCTTTGGAATGGCGGATACGGTTCACCGAGGTGGCTAAAGCCATGCCTATAGCCGTACCGTCCTCTAATTCCCCGATAGATGTGTCTTTTAAAAACAGCTTTAGCAGGTCGTAGTCGATAGTCAGCGGGCACCGGGTGTAAGAAGCTCCGGCAAATATAACCAGCCCGATGCGGTCCGTTTCCCGCTTCCGGATAAAATCCGAGATGACCTCTTTGGCTACTTCTAAGCGGTTCTTGGGCTTAAAATCAATCGACGACATGGAACCGGATATATCGAGAGAAATCAAGATATCGATTCCCTTTTTGTTCTCGATACTGTAGTAGTTCAAGATTTGCGGCCTGGCTAAGGCGGCGATAAAAAGAACCAGGGGGATGAACTTTATATAAGAGAGCGACTTGACCAAAATAGCTTTGATACTACTATCGGCGCCTCTAAATAATTGCTTCGAGGAATAAAAGATATGTCTTTTCCCCTTTTTACCCAGGTAAACGTGCCACCACACCAGCAGCGGCACAAACAGTAATAAAAAAAAGTATATTTTATTTGCGAAGGCTATCATCGTTTTTCGGATTCCCCGCCGGGGCCGGGGGGGCTTCCCTCCTCTTATAAAAGGCGATCATCTCTTTGATGCGGGCATGGATGTCTACGGGGACGTTGGACTGGGGGACGAATTTGGCGAATTTCACTAAGTCGGAGGTGTCCATTATATAGTCCATGTTGTCTAACAGCGAAACCTCCTGCTCTACTCTTTTCAAATAATAAAGGGTCTCATAGGTAGTATAATCTTCGGCGTTAAAACCATACTTGCGGTACAAAAACCGCTTCATGATCTTCGTCAGTTGGATGAAGAATAATTTTGTCTTCCCTTTTTCGAATAAATTCTGCTCCCACAGCCTGTCTATCCCGGTTTCAAACTCCTCGACAGGAGATAACAGAGGCTGTTCTGCCGGAACAGCGCCCTGCGACCGCTTCTTTAACCACAGCACAACCAAAACCACCACTAATACGATAATTAAAAAAACGATCACATATTTTAATATATAAAAAGGATTCCCTTTTAGTTCGATCAGGTTTTTCAGCGGTTTGATGTCTTTATCTTCTTCGCGCAGCACCGATTTTACCGTGATAGGTACGGAATTGGTGGTTTTGGTTTCCACCACCTCTTTACCTTTCAAAAGGGTTATGGTAAAAGGTTCTATGTCGAAATCCCCGATCTTAAAAAAAGCGATGGTAAGATTCTTCTCAAAAACAACGTAATCTTTCTCTTTTCGTTTCACGGTCTCTTTTTCCGCCACGATTTCAAAATCATCCTGGCTGGTCGAAATGTTTATATCCTGGATATCTAAGGAAGTTTTGGCCAGGATTTTCAAATTAACCTGGTCGCCGATGGTAGCTAAACCGGCGGAAGCGGAGATGGAAACCTGGGTCTCGGCACACAAAAAAGACACTGCCCACAGGAATAAAAATAGCTTTATAAAATGTTTCATCTGGAATACTTCTTTTTCCTCTCTAAGAAAAAATCGAATAAGGGTTTTTCATATTTTTCTTCATCTTCGATGTGGATAAAATCGATGTTGTATTTTTTAAAAAGTTCCACCAGTAGATCGTTGTTTTTGCGGTTGAGCTGCAAAAAACTCTCCCTGGTGGCAGTAGAGGAAAAGTCCACGAAAAACTCCTCGCCGCTTTCATAGTCTTTCAGCATAAAGATGCCCTGCCCGGGCAGGTTGATTTCCCGCTGATCGGAAATATTGAGGGCGATGAGGTCATGTTTCCGGCTGGAAATTTTCAGCGCTTTGGAGAAGTTTTGGTCGATAAAATCGGAGATAAGAAAAACGATGGCTTTCTTTTTGATTACTTTGTTCAGGTAGACGAGACCGTTGTTGATGGAAGTGCCTTTGCCTTCGGGTTCAAAATTCAGGATATCCCTGATAATCCGCAGGATATGGGTTTTCCCTTTTTTCGGCGGGATAAAGAGTTCGATCTCTTCGGTAAAAATAAGCAGTCCTACTTTATCGTTATTCAGGTTGGCGGTAAAAGCGATAATAGCTGAGATTTCGGCGGCGATCTCTTTTTTGCTTTTGCTGCGGGAGAAAAAATTCAAGGAAGCGGAGAGATCCACAGCCAGGATAACGGTTAGTTCTCTTTCTTCCACGAATTGTTTGATATAGAGTTTTCCCATCCTGGAGGAGACGTTCCAGTCGATAAAGCGGATTTCGTCTCCCGGTGTGTATTCTCTTACTTCGGAGAACTCCATGCCGCGGCCTTTAAAAGCGGAATGGTATTCCCCGGCAAAGATTTCCGATGACGTTTTCCTCGATATGATTTCGATTCTTCTAATTTTTTTTAAAATGTCTTCTGCAATCATGTTTAAATCCAGTCTCTTATTATATTACTAAACCGTCCTTTTTTCAACCCCGTGGAATCATGACTGCAAATTAACGCTCTTGCCTTCGGCTACCCTGCCGCGAACCGGCTCATAGGTTCCCCGTGCCACGGGGCTGCCGCGAAGCGGCTAAATGCTTCCCCACGCCGTGGGGTCTTGCCTTCGGCGACCCTGCCGGGGGCCAAACTTTTGATGATTGAGAAGCGCTCACCCGCTGCCCCTGCGGCGAAGCCGCTCATAGCCCCCCCCGTGCGTACGAGGTTGAAAAATTATTGTTTTTCTTCTTTTACTCTTGAATTTTTTTTAGGGTTGTGGTATGCCTTTATAAGCTGTCGAAAAGCCGAAAAAAAAGAACGGAGAATATATGATAAAAAAAGCCTCTAAACACCGGGAATTAAAAGATAACGATATGCTTCCCGAATACGATTTTAAAGATGGTATTCGAGGTAAACATTACAAAGCTTATCGCAGCGGGCATGCGGTCAATATTCATAAAACCGACGGTTCCACCGTTGTACAATATTTTAAGCTCGAAGACGGCGCAGTGATGCTGGAACCTGATATTCGCGAATATTTCCCCGATTCAGCGGCAGTAAACAAAGCGCTGCGTTCTTTAATTGCCATTGTTCCCGGAGAGAAAATCAAAAACGCCCCCCTGCCGCGAAGCGGCTCATAGGTTCCCCGTGCCACGGGGCTGCTGCGAAGCAGCTTAATGCTCCCCCCACGCTGTGGAATTTTGCCTTCGGCGACCCTGCCGGGGGCCAAACTTTTGATGATTTAAAAACGAGAAGCACTCACCCGCTGCCCCTCATAGGCTCCCCACGCCGTGGGGTAGTTTGGCGGCGGGGTGGTGGTTAAACGCCCCAAAGAACGCCTCGTACAATATGGAATGAAACCCTTATTATAAGATCTACTGTAAGCATCATCTGCATACTTTACCGCATACTCACAGTTGAATACCGGCAGCCCTGCCGCTGCGTATTGGGGTAAATAATAAAGGTAATCGCTGGTCCAATCACCGGGAACGCGGTGGTCATAGCCATCGGGATCATTCCAGTCGTCGGTGGCTTCGCCGTCATACCACACCTCCTCCTGGGCAATACCGTCGATTATGGAAAATAACCCGGGACGTCCGTCACACAAAGCAGAAGCATTCTGCTGGATAATAATGAAATTGGGCACTCGCTGCTCCGCATATTCTCTCATCTCCCTGATGAATTCAACCATTTCCGTTTTCGGGTTCTTGCCGGTCTTGTTGGCCTGTCTTATGACTGCGTCATTCTCAAAAGCTTCTACCCAATCTAAATAAATTCCGTCGAAACCGGCTTTGATGACTTCGTCGATGGCGCTGTTATAATCGCCATAAGGTGAACTGTCCTGGTTCTTGCCGTAGATGATAATATCTTTCCACCGGGAATCCCAATAAGCTACAGGATAATTCCCTTCCCAACCGTCGGGATCATGAGTGAGGATATAACCGGGCCAATCGTCGGGCCGCGGGTCGCCTTCGTCCCATTCGGTAGACCACTGCCAATACCAACGCCAATCTTCCGCTTCGCCGATGTCGATGTAAGCGATAATCAACTTGCGGCGCTCCCCGTCAGATGCTTTGCTGTCCTTTAACCGCTCAACCATGCCTTTAGTGTCGAAATGCTTATCTCCGGAAGACCAATCGGTACGGGTGGGTTCCAATACCAGCATGTCATAATGAGAATTAACCAGCTTATCCACGGCGCCGTTAGCACTAATAGCCTGTATCTGGTAACCCCAAAATTCCACCAGGCCAAGAAGTTCGCCTAAATCTTTCGCCGCGGCGTTTAAAGTATGATCCCTGTCCATAGTGACGGTTCCCTCAGCCGATACCGCTGCCCCGTCTAAAGTCACTTCCAGGCCCCAGTATCCCGTGGTCAGGGAAAAAGTATAAGTAACGGTTTCACCTTCATTAAAAGTATAAGTGCCGTTCAGGGGAGAACCGTCGAGCCCTTCGCCTAAGGTTACGGTTAAAGTATACTGTGTAACCCCATTTCCTTTATTATTAGCCACTTTACAGGCAGAAACAAACAATAGGATGAACAGGCAAATCCACGATAAAAATATGAGTAGATAATTTTTCTTCATTCTTCTTCTCCTGGACCCGGAGTTTTCGGCCTATCCCGACGAGCGCGAGATGGGTAGTGATGGGACGAGTTTTGACTCGCCCCACCACTTTTTTGTCTTATATAAAGAACAATGACAATGGAGGAGCAAATTGAATTTACTTAAGTTGTTATAATATTGCAAACAAAAACGAATGTCAAGTACTAAATGAATTTTTTTTCTTTTATTTATTCCTGTCGTTTATGCTCGCTTTATAGGGTGGAGTCGCCGACCCCTTTTTTTGTTCCCGCTGCTTATGCCGACTTTATAACTATCTATTCAGCGCTGATGATTTCGGCCATGGGTTTTAACACCTCTATGTGTTGAAAAATAATCTTCATGGCGGAGGTTAAAGGAACTGCCAGCATCATACCGACGATACCCCAGACATACCACCAAAATATTAAAGAGATAAGGATAACGATAGGCGATAAATTTAAACTCTTCCCGGTAATTTTCGGGTCTAAGTAATTGCCGATTATGAATTGAGTGAACATCAGGCCGCCGGCCACCAAAACCACCCGCATCGAAACACCGAATTTTAATACCCCTACCATGATTGGGAATATGGTGGCTATTACAGAACCGAAATTGGGGATAAAATTCAAAATAAAGATCAACAAAGCTGAAAAGATGGCAAAATCTATACCGCCCACAATCAAAATAACTCCCCCGATAAACCCGGTTAAAAAACTGGTGAAGGTTTTAATCAACAAATAATGCTGCACCTTGTTCTCGATGGAATTGAGGATATATTTTATTTCGTCTGCTTTCTCTTCCTCGAAGGCTTTGTGAATCCTGCCGGTTAAAGACCTGCGCCCGGCCAGCATAAACATCAAGAACAACAGCACCAATATTAGGTTGCCGAAAAAAGAACCGATATCTCCAAAAGTCGAGGAGACGATCGCCGTTACTTTGGAAGTGTCGATGGATTGTTTCCAATCTATTTGTTCCACATAACTGTTCACTTCATCTATAGGGATTTTAAGTTTTTCCAAAAGGCCGGTAATCATCTCGGTAAATTTGCCGCTGTATTCAGGGAATTTGGCGATGAATGACGATACACCGGAATAAATCAACACTCCCAAAAAATAAAATACGATAAATATAAATACCAATAAAAACAATAATACAACTACCTGGGGGATTTTCAACTTTAGTAATTTCTTTACCACGCCATTAAAGAAAAAGTATAATAACAGGGCCATAAACAGGGGGATAAATATGTTTTTCAATTCTTGCAGGATCCTGATAATCAGGACGGTGACCATAAAACCGGCAAAGATTCTTATATAATACAGATCTCTGTTTTCACTAATCATCGTTTTTTACCTCATTTTTTTAGCGGCCGCGGAGAACACATTACCAGGGCACAGGGTTGTCTTACCTTGTTTACCGGCAGCGGCTGCACTTCAGTTCACAATTTTATCGAGAACTACAAATCTTGTCTTTTGAAAAAACAGGAAATTCATATCTATCTCGAATTCCGCGTAATAACTTATTTTAAAAGTATCCGGGTTGATTAAGACATCGATTAATTCTTTATCGTCGGGGTCGAAACGAACCCCGTTTTTTTCCAGGATATCCTTGATTATTTCTTCGCTTTTAATTGGAGAAAAATCAGAACCCTGCCTGACAAACAAAGTCCTCCTGATCTCATTCTCGATATGGGAAACCGTAAAGCCTGCTCTTAATAACTGGACGGCGCAAAATACGCCGTAACCCAGGACCAGCAGCAGGATAATAATCGTTATAGTTACTTTTCCATTTTGGTTTTTCATTTTTTTACCCCCAAAAAAAGAAAAAATCTCACGCTTCTTCAGAAGCGGAGCACTATTGTGTTCTAAGATTCTTTTATTCACGTATTTATTATACCACGAATTTATTAAAAATATCAACACGATAGAGAAAAACTATCCAGTTCCGGTAAAATCTAAAACAGA
>JAGLSW010000022.1 GCA_023135565.1 Candidatus Aminicenantota bacterium
GGGAGTGGGGCAGCTTAACTATTACGTAGCTTGATTTTTTTCTTTTTGTGTGGTAAAAATATTCTTCCGGGTAACCGGTGAAAACGACTATGTATAGAAAAAAACAGCCGGGTTGGCTGTGCGAAAAGCGGTAAGGTTATGCCCAAAGGACGGCAGCATAAACAGAAGGGCGCAATAATGGAATATAAGATAAAAATAAGGAATTAAATATGCCGACTATAGCGATGTTCTACGGGATTCTAATCCGGATGTTTTTTAAGGATAACGAAAAGCATAGTCTTCCTCATATTCATGCTGATTACCAGGGTAAGGTGGCTGTATACTCTATCCCGGATGGAAACGTTCTTGCAGGTGAATTGCCGCCAAACAAGCATAAGCTTGTGGCTGCCTGGATTGAAATTCACAGGGATGATCTTCTTGCAGATTGGGAGTTGGCGGTGCATGGTCAAAAACCCTTTACTATCAAAGGACTTGATCAATGAGAATAAAAGATTTGACTCCGAAAGCTGATTTGACATTGACAATTGTTTCGGAAGATGGTCGGGTAGGGGTATTTAGTATTAAGCCTTACCTGGAATTTGAAGCCTTTGCCGATTTAAAAAACACTGATGAATTCATGAAAGTTTTTAATGGAGGATATTTTGTAGAGTGGGAATGCGGTGCTGATTTATCGGCGGATACGATCGAGGCAAAAATGGAAATCGCCGAAAGCACAACAGCGCCCGGATAAATTGACCCACTGTTGCCCGGCTGAGAAGAGAAAATAGAAACGGTTTTTTAAAAAATAGGGAGAATAATTATTAATTGTGAATGAATAATTGTTAATTTTTAATGGGGGCTTTTTGTGCAGTATCAGGCTCATTAACCATTAACAATTGAGCTCGTCGAAAAGAAAAAGAAGAGGGAGGCAAGAGGGAACGGGCCCCCTGCCCGCATGCCTCTTGCCTCATACCTCTATATCATAAGGAGGAAGAAAGGATGGCGTTAATTTTATTCATACATCTTTTGCCTATTTTTTACGACTACTTTCCCGGATTTGATGACTGTGTGAATGGGATTGATGCCGATGTGATAGGCGAGATAACTGTAATCGGGGATGTCCATCAACAATAGATCCATTTTCTTGCCGATAGCTATCGAACCGGCTTTGTCCTGCCGGTCTATGGCATAGGCGGCATTAATAGTTATGGTATTTATCGCTTCTTCGATGGTTAATCCCATCTGGAATATGCCGAGGAAAAAAATAAATAACTGCGACGATACCATGGAACTGCCGGGATTAAAATCACTGCCCAATACGACGATGCCGTTCCTGTCGATCACTTCCCTGATAGGCGCATACTTGCCTAACTTGAGAAAAAACGATACGCCGGGCAAAAAAACACAAGCGGTGTCCGATGCGGCTATGGCTTCTATCTCTTCCGCTGTCATGGCAATCAAATGCTCCGCGGAGACGGCGCCTTTCTTTACAGCCAATAAGGCGGCTCCATTAGAAGTAAACTCATCGGCGTGTATCTTGATCTTAAAACCGGATGACAATAACTTATCTATATAATATTCGGCTTCTTCATAAGAAAAAACCCCTTCTTCACAAAATATGTCCCCAAACTCGGCCAGGTCACGCTTCCTGACTTCCGGGACGACTTCTTCTACAATATATTTGAGAAATTCCATGTTCCGGCCTTTGTACTCTGCGGGGATTTCATGGGCGCCCATAAAAGTCGGAACAATGTCTACGGGATGCGAGGCGTTAACATCTTTTATCACTTGTAACTGCTTCAATTCGGTGGCCCTATCGAGACCATAACCGCTTTTGGCTTCCATAGTAGTGGTGCCGGAACAAAGGATGTGATCCAACCGCCAAAGGCATTGGCCGGTTAGATCGGCGGGGCTGATCTCCCTGGTCTTCCTGACGGTGCCTTTGATGCCGCCGCCTTCTTTGGCGATTTGCAGGTAATCGACGCCCTGCAGCTTGCGGCGGAACTCATCCTGCCGGGTGCCGGCAAAAGGAAGATGGGTGTGCGGGTCCACGAAACCGGGAAAAACTACGTACTGCGAGGCATCGATCACTTCAGCATTTTCAGATAAACGGCAGTTTTTCTCAAAATTTTTCCCGGTTCCGATGAAGGAGATATTCCCGTCCGCGGCACCGATCCAAACATCGCGGGACACCCTGAGGGCATTCAAATCCGCACCCCTGACTACACTGTCGGAGGCAGGATTAACTAACTCTTTAACATCTTTTAACAACAGGTCTATCTTAATCATTTTTTACTTCTTCTCCGTAATCTTGGGACGCTGGAAAGAGGGGACGTCTAAAATGTCATCCTCGTGCTCCGGGTTGGACATCATACTGGGCACCCGGTTTTCGTTCAGGTATTCCCGGTCATAATCGGCCAGGTTTACCGGGGTGGATTTACGACGGAAATTATAACTCTGCTGCCCGTCTAATACCCTCTTTTTGGGTTTCTCAGGGGCGGGGATGTGTTCCGGCGTGGGGGTGCGCACTGCATCGGGACTACTGCCGCGGCTCTTGTCGGCGTCCATATTATTGTCGAAATTGAAACCGGTGGGGGTCTGCCTGCCGGTGATATGGGCCGCCTTTTTCCTGGAACCGGGGCGCAGGGCTTTTTCGCTGCTTTTTTTAAAACCGGTGGCAATTACGGTGACCCTTAATACATCGCCGAGACTCTCTTCTTCCACGACGCCGAACTTAATCCTGGCATTGGCGGATACATTGCTCCTGATGATCTCGGCAATGACGCCGATCTCCTTCAGGGTTAACGTCGAGGCGGCGGTAATGTTGTAGAGCACGCCGGTGGCGCCGTTTATGGAAAAATCATCCAACAGCGGGGAAGTAAGGGCTTTGCGGGTGGCTTCTTCGGCGCGGTTCTCGCCCCTGGCTTCGCCGGTGCCCATGAGGGTCATCCCTTTTTCCGACATGGTGGCTTTGACATCGGCAAAATCCACATTCTGGTAGCCGGGGGTGTTGATAATATCGGAGATGCCGCGCACGGCTTTGAGCAGGATTTCGTCTACTTTTTTGTAGGCGTCTTTAAAGGAGATGTCTACATCTTCTAATTCGAAGAGTTTCTGGTTGGGGATAACGATAATGGCATCGACACTCTCTACTAAATGCGCGATGCCGTCTTCCGCTGTCTGCATGCGGGAGTCCCCTTCAAAATCGAAAGGTTTGGTGACAATGGCTACTGTCAGGATGCCCATGGACGAGGCGTGGTTGGCAACTACCTGGGACGCTCCGGTGCCGGTGCCGCCGCCCATGCCGGCTGTGATGAACACCATATTGGCGCTTTCGAGCACTTCGATGATGGCGTCTGTGTTTTCTAAGGCGGCCTGGGCGCCCAGGTCGGAATTGGAGCCGACACCCAGACCTTTGGTTATTTTATCACCGATCTGTACGCACAGGGCGGGTTCCTTGATGTTGGAAAGGTCCTGGACGTCGGTGTTAACGGCAACAAATTCAACACCTTTCAGACCTTCCTCGATCATGCGGTTAACGGCATTGCCGCCGCCGCCGCCGACTCCTATCACTTTTAATACTGCTCCTCTTTTCCTCTTTTCACCGGCATAAGTGATCTTAAGTTTTTCTTTCACTTGTTACCTCCTAATGATATTGCTTCTTGAAAGTTTGCTAAAAAAACAAAGCACCCGGCGGGTGCACCCTCTGAGCCGCTCCGCGGGGGTGCGGCGCACCTCCGCCTAATGATGCCGTTATATGGCTTTATTAAAGCTCCTGCAGCGGAGCTGCTAATTACCTCCCCGGGCGTGGGGGGGTCACTGTGGGACGGCTTGCTTTTCAAGTTTCGTTTTAAAATATTTATCATATATTAAAATATCCTTTAAGTTTTTGTAAAAGATTCTGCGGCTGATTGCTGATCACGCCCCTGTCTTTCATGTCCAAAAGGCCGTACTTTATCAGCCCCACGGAGGTGGCGAAATCGGGGGTATTGACTTTGTCGATAAGTCCGCCGCTGCCATAGGGCCTGCCGATTCGTACCGGGGCGGAGAAGATTTCATCCGCTATTTCCAGTAACCCGTCGAGTACAGCAGAACCGCCGGTGATGACAATACCGGCATTGATTTTATTTTCGAGACCTTCGTCTTCGATCTTCTGTTTGACCATTTCAAATATCTCTTCCGCCCGGGGTCTTAAAATGTCGGCCAGGAGAGTGGCTGAAATTAAACGCTGCTTTTTCCCGCCCATGCTGGGTATCTCGATATTCTGGTTTTTCAGGTTAGGGTCCGTGCCGCAGCCGTATTTGCGTTTGATATTTTCGGCTTTGTCTATGGGGGTGCGCGTGCCGATGGCCA
Organism: Candidatus Aminicenantota bacterium; assembly: GCA_023135565.1. Classification (GTDB taxonomy): domain Bacteria; phylum Acidobacteriota; class Aminicenantia; order UBA2199; family UBA2199; genus JAGLQA01. Next base: position 4,333 of record JAGLSW010000022.1, read on the forward strand.
GGTCATTGGTGAAATTGTAACCTCCGGCGCCGATGGTGGAGGCAAAGGCTAAAGCCCCTTTTTCAAAAACAGCTATATCGCTGGTACCGCCGCCGATATCGATGAGTGCGACGCCCAATTCCTTCTCATCCGGGGTGAGGACGGCTTCGGCTGTGGCGATGTGGGACAACACGGTTTTAACCACGTCGATTTTGGCTTTTTTCAGGCAGGTGAGCAGGTTCTTCACCGCGGCGCTGGAGATGGTAACGATGAGGATATAAACTTCTAAGTTGACGCCGATCATGCCGATGGGATTCTTGATGTCGTCCTGGGAATCGACGATGAACTCCTGGGGCAGTACGTGCAAAATGTCTTTGTCATTGGGCAGCATGATACTGCTGCCGTGAGTGACGGCCCGGTCTATGTCCTCTTTGCTGATTTCGTGGTTGCGGCCCGATATGTTGATGCTCCCTTTGGCGTTGATCGACTGGATGTGGCTGCCGGAAATATTAATATAGGCGGATTCCACTTCTACACCGGCGGTTAATTCCGCATCTTTTACCGATTTTTTGATGTCTGCCACGGTGCTGTTCATGTCTACTATGACGCCTTTGCGCATGCCGTTGGATTCAGCGATTCCATAACCGATGATTTCAAGTTCTTCTTTCTCTTCACTGGTTTTCACTTCACCGATGATGGTGGCGATCTTCTTGGTGCCGATATCTATCCCTACTAAATAATTATTCTTCATCTTAACTCTTTGCCTCCTTTGTAGTTCTCATGGGGAAAAATCTTGTTTTTTTGCGAAGATTTTCTACTCGTGAAGAAATCGTTTCGTCCCCGTTCATGGACTGCGGGCCCGCCCCCGTGCCCGCTTCGGGTTCGTGCTCGAAGTAGAACCTGTTCTCAAACCGCAGATCAACATACTTTATCCTGTACTTCTTTAATAAATGCAGTCGCTTCAGTTTTAAATAATAATTAATCTTATAAGCAAAATTACTCTCCCCGGGATAAAAGAACTCCTTTATCCCCTTTAGTTTTAACAAAAGACCGTAGGGTTTCTTTAATCCGATATATTCCACGGACTCCTTGATCCTGTTCAACTCAACTGTGTAGGGCAGGATTTTCCGCCATTCTCCTTCACCTATATTTTTAATGGTCAACAGGCCCTGCTTTTTCTCTTGAGTGGAGTATAAAACGACGCCTTCATTGTCGATAATATCATATCTATATCTATTCATGTTTTCGCGGCCGGGATTTTGTTTCCCGGTGTTTTTTTTTCTACTTCTTTTGTTCCCGGCGCTGTTATTTTTATGGGCCGTCAAAACCTGGAAAACAGGCTTCCTTAAATAAAACCTTATCTCGATGGCCGCGGGCAAATTCCTGCTTAGGGCGACATCCTTGACCTCCCTCAATGTCAAAAGCTCCCGGCGCAGGCCGGTTAAACTGAGGCTAAATATGTTGGTGCTGTATTTTTTTAACATCTCTTTTAATTCATCCGCGCCCGAAGGGGGAGGGTTAAGCAGCTTGAAAGACTTGACTTTGAATTCTTTCCAGGTCATAAAAAATTGACCTGCTTTGAAAGCAGCCAATCCGGCAGTAGCAAATATAATCAGGATTAAAGCAAGGTGGAAGCCTTTCAACTTGATAGATTTGATCCGCTTCTGTTTGCTCAAGCTGCGGTTATTGTGCCTCCTGAAGAAATCGCCTTCGCTTTTTAACCCGATGCCGGCTGCTCTACTCATAAATGGTTAACCTCCTTTTTTTAACCGGGCGGCAAATTCATGGGCCGTTTGGGTCAGGTTCCCGGCAGTTAAAAATACTACGGCATCGCCTTTTTTTATTTCCCGGTTTAAATACTCGAGGATGCCGGAGAAATCCTCTATACAAAGGACTTCCTTTAGTTTACCCTGCATGCCGTCATGCCTGATCTTTTCATATAGGACCCGGCTGCTGACGGATTCGATGATTTCCTGGTTGGCTGCGTACAGGGGCGCGATAATTAAACGGTCGGCCAGGGCAAAAGAAGAGGCAAATTTATCCAACAGGATTCCTAAGCGCGTATAGCGGTGCGGTTGGAAAACGGCAATTACCCTTTTAAATTCGCCGCTGTCCAGGGTTTTGAGGGTGGCTTCGATCTCCGTGGGGTGGTGGGCATAGTCGTCTAATACAACGTAGTCTTTATTGAAAAAAAGCACCTGGAGCCGCCTTTCAGGCAGCGAAAAGTGCGTTAGGCCGTCTGTTATGGCGTCTATATCGAGGCCGATCTCTAAGCAGACTGCGATGGCGGCTAAGGCGTTGGACACGTTGTGCCGGCCGCCGACATTTAGTTTTACCCGGCCCCGGTTTTTGCCGTGGACGAATAGATCGAAAGCAGCGGAAAAAGCCGTGGTTTCGATATTTTTGGCCTGGATATCGGCGTCTTTAGATATACTGTAGGTGATCATGCGTTTGTTGATGTGGGGGGTGATCAGCCGGGTGTTTTCACAGTTTCGGTTCAAAATAACAGAACCGTAAAAAGGCACTTTGTTGGCGAATTCTTTAAAAGCAGTCAACAAATTATCCATGTTATCATAGTAATCTAAGTGGTCGTCCTCGATATTGGTGATTACCGCCAATGTGGGAAACAACTGCAAAAAACTGCCGTCCGATTCATCGGCTTCGGCTATTAAATAATCGGATTTTCCCAACCGGGCGCCGCTTTCGCCGGTTTTTAACTGTCCGCCCACTACGTAGGTGGGGTCTTTTCCCGCTCTATCTAAGATGGCCGCCAGCATGGAGGTGGTGCTGGTTTTTCCATGAGTGCCGGCAACGGCAATGGCAAACTTGAGCCGCATCAGTTCGGCCAGCATTTCGGCCCGCGGGATAACGGGGATTTTTCTTCTCAGCGCTTCCGCCACTTCCAGGTTATCTTTTTTTACGGCGCTGGAAAAAACCAGGGTTTCGGCATTGGCCGCATTTTCTCCGCGGTGGCCTAAGAACACCTCGATACCTAAAGCCTTTAACCGTTTCACCATGCCGCTTTCGGCTATGTCGGAGCCGGTTACCTCGAAACCCATGTTATACAAAACTTCCGCTATGCCGGACATGCCGGAACCGCCGATGCCTACGAAATGAATCTTTTTTATCCTGCTGTATTCAATCATTTACAAATACGGTCCTCCTGTGCCGGGATACATTCACGATAATCCCGGCGGTGATAAGGCTCGATATCAGCGAGCTGCCGCCATTGGAGATAAAAGGCAGGGTGATACCTTTGGTGGGGAATAAACCTAACGCCACCGAGATGTGGATCATGGCTTGCATTACCACTAAAAAAGTCAATCCTACTACTAAAAGATAGGTTTGTTTATTTCCCGAAAGTTTGGCGATGTTTAAACCCCGTAAGAGAAAAATAAAAAAGAGCGATACTACCGATAAAGCGCCTAAAAGCCCTAATTCCTCTCCTATAATAGAAAAAATAAAGTCGGAGTAGGGATAGGGGAGGAAATATAATTTCTGGGTAGAATTTCCTAATCCCTGGCCGAAGATGCCCCCGGAGCCGATGGCATAAATAGATTGGGTGGCCTGGAAACTAAAAGTGGAAATATAATCTTCCGGGTGTAAAAAAGCCAATACCCTTTTCATTTTTTCCGGGTTCATTTTTACCACTAAGTATAACACCGGGGCCATAAACACGGCAATGGAGAAAAAATACCTTATCTTCAACCCGGACACAAAAAGCAAAACGATCAACATCATAAAGATTAATAAGAAATTCCCTATATCGGGTTCTTTCAAGATCAGGATTTCTACGATGAAAAAAGGAATCAAATAAAAAGATAGTTTCCTGATGTTGTTCACATCGTCCAACTTTTTGCCCAATATATAAGATAGGTACAGGACCACCGCAATCCTGGCAAATTCCGAGGGCTGCGCCGAAAAACCCATAAAGCGAATCCAGCGGTAACTGTTGTTCATCTTTCCGGAGAAAAAAACCAGCACCAGAGCCGCTGTGATGATTGCAAATGTAATAAAAACAAATTTTTGGTTTAAGTAGAGCGGGTATTTTAACAGTGCGATAATAAGAAAAAAAATCAGCCCGATGCCTAAAAACAGCAGGTGCTTTTTAAGATAAAAGAAACTGTCGCCGTATTTCTCCTTTGCCAGTATCATGGTGGTGCTGTACACCATTATCAGGCCTAAGAAAGTGAGCAGGCCGATAACGGCAAGTAAGGGTTTGTCGATTTTAGAATCTTTAACCATGGGCTATTTTCTCCTGCAAAGTACGCACTTCCTGTTTAAAAACCTCGCCCCTGTGCTCGAAGTTGTCGAACATGTCGAAACTGGCGCACCCGGGGGCCAACAATACCGTGCCGCCGCTCTCTTTTAAATGTGAGTAGCCTACCGGCACGGCTTCGGCAAAATCTTTCACGAAGATTATTTTTTCTTTGCTGTGAGGCAGTTGATCGTAGATAGTCTCTGCCGCGGCTCCTACTAAAAGCACTTTGTTCGCTTTCTTTTTTATCGGGGTTTCTAATAGTTCGAAGTCACCTCCTTTGTCTTTGCCGCCTAATATCAAGACTAATTCGCCGTTTATACTGGAAATAGATTTTAACGCAGCGTCTACATTGGTGGCTTTGGAGTCGTTGATAAACTCCACCGGGCCGACTTTTCCCGCCGCTTCCATGCGGTGCGGCAGACCTTTAAAGCTGGCTATGCCAGCTTCGATGCCTTTGACGTCTACTTTTAGGATAGCGGCGGCAGTAACGGCGGCCAGGATATTCTGCAAATTGTGCAGCCCCCTTAAGGGATTGTTCTTTAAGGAAATTCTTTTTATGCGGGCCCTTGTCTTCAGGACAATGGCGTCATTTTCCAAATAGGCGCCGCCGCGTCCTTTCATCTCGGAGCCGCTCATGGAAAACCAGGTTTGTATACCGGGACCGAAATCAAACACTTTTGCCTTGATCAGCGGATCGTCGCGGTTTAATACCATGTAATCCTTTTCGTCCTGGTTTTTGAAAATATTTTGTTTGGCGGAAAAGTAGTCTGCCGGACTCGAGTATCTGTCCAGGTGATCGGGTGTAACGTTAAGCAGCAGGGCAATATGGGATTTGAATTCGACAATCTCTTCCAACTGGAAACTGGAAAGTTCCAATACAACTATTGCATCTTTAGATATATTGTCCACTTCTGAAATCAGCGGCTTACCTATGTTACCTAATAAGAGGCTGTTAAAACCGTTCTCTTTTAAGATATGATGCAGGAGGCTGACTGTGGTTGATTTTCCATTGGTCCCGGTAACCGAGACCACCCTGGCGTGAAAGAAACGGGAAGAAAATTCGATTTCCGAAAGGATCTCGCCCCCTTTCTTCCGTATACTGTCGAACCTGGAATCCCTGCTGTTGATCCCCGGACTCAAGATGATTACCCCTGCCTGCTCGAGCCCGGCAAACTTTTCTCTCCCGGAGAGGAATTTTACTCCTCTCGCCTGATAAAACTGCATTTTTTCTTTGTCTTTTATAGGGTAATCGTTATATAAAAATATTTTGTCGTACTTCTCCCGGCAAGTGGGGTTTTGCAGCAGGAAATCCAGCAAGGCGCGCCCTGTAACGCCGAATCCCAATACTGCCGCTGTTTTGTTTTTACTCACCGGTGAACTCCTTTAACGCCTCTTCGAGGCGACTGCCTCCGGCGGGCAGGGGGCTCTTTTGGAAAACTGCCCCCTGCACCCCCACAAAACTTTTCATTAGGGGTATACTTCCGATGATTAGCGCTTTGTAGTTACTCACCGGTGAACTCCTTTAATGCCTCTTCCAGGCGGATGCCCCGCGACGCTTTGAATAATATTACACTGCCTCCACCGGCGGCTTCTTTTAAAAAAATACCGGCTTCTTTAGAATTATCGAAACTCTCGATAGCCAGGGACTTAAAACCGGCGGCTTCCGCCCCGGCAGCGATTTTTAAGGCCCGCCGTCCTACGGTAATCAACCTGTCGAAATTCAAACCGGAAAAGAAATTTCCTATCTCAATGTGATAATCGTCTTCTTTTTCGCCCAATTCCAGCATGTCGCCCAAAACGGCGATTTTGGCTCCTGTGTATTCTTTATCTATCCAGTCTAAGGTTACTTTCACCGCTGCCGGGTTGGAATTATAGGTCTCGTCTATTATAGTGAAATCTTTGTATGTATTAATGTCGCCCCGGCCGCTGAGGGGTTTGATCTCTTGTAGGGCCGCCTGGATTTCGAAATGTTTCAGCCCTAAGTGGTGGGCTACAACGATGGCGGCAAAGAGGTTCTCGATATGTACGCGGTTGACGATGTGGGTAGTAAACTCGCCCGTGATACCGAAAAAGTCGATGATCATTTTTGTCGTATCATTATCGCGAATGATTTCTTTTAAAATGATGTCGTTGGTTTCCGGGTTATGGCCGAAATAGATTTTGCGCCCTTTTTTGGAGGCTGTTTTTTCGAGGATAAGTTCGGAATCCCCGCTGACAAAAGCAGCACTGTCGCAGCTTAAGTAGTTGAGGATTTCGGATTTGCCGGTGGCTACGTTTTCCAGGGTTTTAAGAAATTCCAAATGAGTGGGGAAGACGTTCAGCAGCACTGCCACATCGGGTTTTAGAATCTGTGCCAGCAGGTCGATTTCTCCGATGCCGGGATAGCTCATAGCCAGTTCGAAAACGGCGAACTGCTCGTCCCCGGTCATTTGCAAAATGGAAAAAGGCATGCCGATCCAGTTGTTCCAGTTCAGGTGGGAACGGTATACGTGATCGGGTGCGGACGCCGCCCCCTTTTTTGACAAAATTTGATAGACGAACTCTTTGGTGGTGGTTTTACCGGCGCTGCCGGTGATGCCGATATATTTTACGGCGCGGAACTTTTCCCGCACATGGGCGGCCAGTTTATGGGCTGCCGCCAGGGTGTCTTTTACGCGGATGAGGGGGATGCCGATGCCCTGGCAGTCGAATTCCCTGGACACCACCGCGGCTAAATTATTTTTTTTCTTGTCTTGTAATCGATCGACAAAGCGGTGACCGTCGTTTTGTTCCGATTTTAACGCAAAGAAGAGGGTGTGGCCTGCTTCGATTAAGCGGGTGTCGAAATGATAGTGCCGGAAAATCAGATTTTCAGCGGCGTTCAAGACTTCACCCTGTATGACTTTAGCTATTTCTTTTATGTTTAATTCAGCCATTTTTTTTCTTGCCTCCGGCGGGCAGGGGGCGTTTTTGAAAAATTGCCCCCTGCACCCCCAAAAAACTTTTTATAAATAATCCAAAACGCTTGTGCCGCGAGTCTGCGTAATCTCTATAATCTGTACTACTTATCAGTGAAAATCTTGTTTTTTCACGAAGATTTTCTAAAAAAGAAGAAATCGTTTCGGAGATTCCTAAACGATTATTGATTGACCGACCCAAATTCCCCTCTTGAGAGGGGTGGCGCTGAGGGGCTTTTTGTCTTTTGCCCCGAAGCGACGGGGTGTGTTTGGTTGCGGCCAACGGCTGCGATATATAATCTGTGTTTCTCATTTTTTTACTAACTCCCGTACCACTTCGAAATCATCGAAATGAATAGTCCTGTCTTTAAATATCTGGTAATCCTCATGCCCTTTTCCGGCAATTACTACTAAATCACCGGGCCGGGCCATTTCTAAAGCCCTGCCTATGGCCTTCTCCCGGTCGATCTCAACGATAAAATTCTTGAAACCATAAACAAACCCGGGTACAATCCCGGCAATAATAGCCGCCGGGTCTTCAGCCCGCGGGTTGTCACTGGTCACTACTACAAAATCAGCATGCTTCGAGGCAGCTTCTCCCATACGCGGCCTTTTGGTTTTGTCGCGGGAACCACCGGCTCCGAAAACCACGATGACCCGCTTCTCCACTACTTCTTTAAGAGATACCAAAAGAGCTTCCAACGCCTGGTCCGTATGAGCGTAGTCGATCAATACGGCAAAATCACCTTTGTAAGCAAAATCAAACCGCCCTTTTACTGCTTTGAAATCTTTTAGTCCGGCTGCTATTTCGCCGGGAGAAATACCTTTTATCACCGCCGACCCTACCGCAGCCAGGATGTTCGACAGGTTCACCTTGCCGATTAAAGAACTCTCTATGCCGATGTTCCCCTGCGGGGTGCGCACTTCGGCCTCGATGCCGTCGAGACTCAATTTATAATTAACCGGCCTGACGTCGGCCTGGTCGGAAAATCCATAGGTTACATATTTGTTCTCATGTTTCAGCCGTTCACGAACCCGGGGCGCTACCGGATCATCTATGTTAATCAAAGCTGTGCCCCCGGGCCGTAATTTTTTGAAAAGTAACATTTTGGCTTCAAAATAGTCGGCCATGGTTTTATGAAAATCTAAATGATCACCGGAAAAAGTAGTAAAAATAGCCTGGGAAAAATCGATGTCCGCCAGCCGCTGTAATTGCAAGGCAACGGAAGAGGCTTCCATCACTAAGCCGCGGCAGTCCGGTTGGCAAATCCCGGATAAAAATTCAAATATATCGTTAATCTCCGGGGTGGTTAGCCCGCTCTTTTTTAACAAACCGGCGCAACTCATACCTAACGTGCCTATAGACGCGGTTTTCTCTACCCGGTTAAATATAGCGGCAATCAACGACATGACCGTGGTTTTGCCGTTGGTGCCGGTGACGCCCACTGTATACATTCCTGCCGTGAGATTGTCGTAAAAAGCGGCTGCCAGCCTGCTCAAAGCCAACCTGTCGTCGCGAACCTGCACCCAGGCGACCTGCCCCGAAGCTGTGATGTCCTCGTATTCAGCCATAGGAGCGTGCTGCGTCACTACGGCATTAGCGCCCTGTTTCACGGCTTCTCGTAGATATTCGATGCCGTCCTGCTTGTACCCCGCAATGGCAACAAAACAATTATTTGCGGTTATTTTTCGCGAGTCGATGGCAATGCCGGAAACAGGTCGCTGCAAATCCCCTTTAGCAGAGATTACAGGCGCATTCTTTAATATTTCAGCCAGCTTTTTCATTTCTTGCCTCCGGCGGGTCAGAA
>JAGLSW010000220.1 GCA_023135565.1 Candidatus Aminicenantota bacterium
ACCACCGTAACCGCCGTTCCCCGCAGTAACCGCCGCGGTCCCGGAAATATTTTTTTTTCTTGCCTCCGGCGGCCCTGCCGGGATCCAAACTTTTGAAAAAGTTTGATCAAAACTTTTATTTATTTAAAATCAAAAGCGCTCACCCGCTGCCTCTTGCCGCGAAGCGGCTCATCGCCTCCCCGTGCGTACGGGGCGCATGTGGGGCTGTCTCGCTTCAGCATGGTTAGTAGGTCCATCAGCATCTGTTTAGGTGGAGTAATGACATCCAATTCGTCGTAATATTCGGCCCTGTCGATCAGTTCTCCTAATATCACGGAGGCGGCTGTCAGCAGGTAAATATCTCCGCTGAATATATTTTCCACAGTGGCAAAAAATAGACCGACCGGTAATAAAAAACCGAAAAAGATTCTCAATAAACTGATCGAAAGCCGGTTAGAGACGTGATTCCCCGGCCTCTTTCTATATAGGTAGAGGCAGAATTTGAGCAAACCGAAAAATACAAACAACATGCTGTTCCCGGTTAGGACACTGTAAAGAAAAAAACCGTTAAACAGCACATGAGCGCTGTGAAAATTCAGCGCTCCCACCTGCATGGCTACTTGATAGATTTTATCTATGGAGTACAGGCTGATAAAGCCTATCACTGCCGTCGCCCAGCCGAGGACCGGGATTCGGGGAAAGAAGAGCAGGTAAAGGCCCGCCAGGCCCATAAATAAAGAAAAGAAGAGGATTTCGCGGCTCAACCAGGAGGTGCGCCAATTAAAGATAGCCCGCCAGGCCCGGGATTTTTGGCCTAAATGCACAAAAGTCAGGCCCATGGCCGCCGCGCCTAAACCTAAGAACAAGAAAGGCTCGATGCCGTTTGCGCCGGTAACAGAAGCAGTAAAAAAAGCTACCAGGATATAAGCGATAGTCGTAAAAAGCAAAAGCGTCCATTCTTTTTTCAGGGTGATTTTGCTTTTGGGGATATCTATGCTGGAGAAGAAGAGTTTTTCCACGGAGCCGGAATGGGATGGGGCAGTGCATTCGGGCTGTTGTTTGCGGCGCAGCGGGATAAAATTGATAGCCGGTTCGATGCCTGCCTCGGTGAACCCCGCAACCCCGCGGCGCGGGGAGCCGATAAGAGGCTTTTGAATAACAAAAGAGTCCCCCTCTTTCCTTCGAGATTCGATGTTCGGTGTTCGATATTCGATATTCTTTTGCGCCCCCTCCCCACGTGGTGGGGCCGCTGGAGGCGAAACGCTCTTCTCTTCAAATTGCAGCGCTCCTGTCGGGCAAGCCACCACGCAAGCCGGTTTTTTACCTTCGTTAATTCTATCTAAACAAAAATCGCATTTTTCGGTAATTCCCCGCTCAGGATTAAATTTGGGCGCATCATAGGGGCAGGCCCAGGTGCAGTATTTGCAGCCCATGCATTTTTTCGGGTCTATAGAAACCGCGCCGGTTTTTTCGTCTTTTGAGTAGGCCCGGGCCGGGCAGTTTTTCAAACACACCGGTTCGGCGCAGTGGTTACAGGCCAAAGAGAGATGAAAATGAGGCAGCGCCGGGTGGCGCGATTCATTGAAAGTAAACACCTGCCGCAGCGCGGCTAAACAAAAGTTTTTGCGGGGGGTGCAGGGGGGCAGTTTTTTCAAAATGCGCCCCCCTGCCCGCCGGAGGCGAGATTTTTCTTCGGCTATAGATTGCTCCGTTTCGCAGGCAATGACACAGGCTCCGCAGCCGGTGCATTTGTTAATATCGAATAAAAAACTTTTTTGATTTTTTTCTTTCATTTTCTTGCCTTCGGCGACCCTGCCGGGGGCCAAACTTTTGATAATTAGAATCAAAAGCGTTCCCTGCCGCGAAGCGGCTTTTCGCCTCCCCGTGCGTACGGGGTTGAAAAAGTTTGAACAAAACTTTTTATAATTGAGAATCAAAAGCGCTCACCCGCTGCCCTTGCGGCGAAGCGACCTATTGGCTGGGTGCGCCGCACCTTCGGCCCTTTCTACTTCTACCAGGTTGTCATGATAAGCCGAACCATATCCCATGTCCGTCTCACGACCCAAAGAAAGAAAATTAACCGCGCCGCCTTCCGAAATCCACCAACCATTAGTCACCGCCGCACAACCGGATTTCATGCTGAAATCAATGCGGGCCGGTAAAACCAGTTCTCCGCGGTCATTAAAAACCCGCACCCGGTCTTTGTTCTTAATGCCCCTTTCGACAGCGTCATCAGGGTTAAGCAAAACAAAAGGGCCGGGACTGAACTGCCGGATTAAACTCAAATTGTTAAATTGAGAATGCACCCGGTTCTTAGTGTTGGGCGTCATAAAATAAAGGGGATACTTCTTAGACTCTTTCGACCTCCGGGGCGCCGATTCTACAGGCTCGAAAAAATCAGGCAGCGCATCTACTCCCCAGCGCTCTTCCGCTTCGCGGGACAAAAGCTCGATCTTTCCCGATGGGGTGGGAAATTTCAGATCGGCAAAAGCCACCTCCTTAGTGCCCGGAGCTAATACCGGCCCTTTTTTCAACCGTTCTAAAGTAAGTTCCGGGAAAGGAGCCAGCATCTTCTCTAAGTAGGCTTCGATATCCTCATCGGAAGCGCCGGGGATTTTGCCTGCCACAGCCTCAGCCGGGAAACCCAATTTTTGAGCCAGCAGCAGGTAGATTTCGCTTTCCGGTTTAACCCGGCCCGGCGGATCGATTATTTTTTGTTTCAGTTGGATGTAGGGATGCCAGTAAGCGCCGATCACGTCCGACTGCTCGAACATGGATTTTGCCGGTAAGATAATATCCGCTTCCCGCGCCGTATCGGTCAAGAACTGCTCCACCACGACACGGAAATCCAGGCTGCGAAAAGCTTCTAAAACCTTGTGGGTTTCAGGGTTCTGGGTGACCGGGTTGGCCCGTTCCACCCAGATCATCCGCAGCGGCGGATTTTTTGTTTCCAGCATGGCCTGTCCCAACCGGGCTATCGGTATGGAAACCCGCGCTGTGCCGTCCGGTTTTTGGGGCGGGAAAAAAGCGATAGGGTCTTTGATTTTATCGAAAATAAAGGTCTGCAAATTAGCGTAAATCCAGCCCGCCCCCGGTTTGCCGATATTGCCCGTGATGGCAGTCAGGGCGATAATGGCTCTCATGGTTTGGCCGCTGTTGGTATAGCGCTGCATACCGAAACCGGCGCAGATGCTCGCCGGTTTGACTGCGCCTAAGTATTCGGCCAAACGCTCGATATATTTCACCGGCACGTCGGTTATGACAGAGGCTTTTTGGGGGGTAAAATCCTTCACTTTGCGGGCGAATTCCGGGAAGCCCAGCACATGCTTGTCGATGAAATCCCGGTCTACGCGGTTATTTTCGATCAGCAGGTGAGCGACGCTCAGGGCCAGGGCGCCGTCGCTGCCCGGTCTCGGTTGGATCAGCAGTTCCGCTGTTTCGGCGGTCTGGGTGCGGCGCGGATCGATGACGATCAATTTGGCTCCTTTTTCTAAAGCCAGGTCTATGGCGCGCATCTGGTGGATATTGGTTTCCGCTGCGTTTTTGCCCCACATAATAATCAGCCGGGCGTTTTCTAAGTCCCAGGGGGCGTTGTGGATATTTTCGCCTAAAGTGAGGCGGGTAGCTTCCAGGCCCGCCGGCCAGCACAGGTCGCCGTAGGTGGTGGTATAGCCGCCGTAGAGACGCCAGAATTCGGCACCTACGGCGTTTAGCAAACCTTTAGTGCCGCTGCCGGTAAAATAGAGTACGCTCTGGGGGCCGGATTTTTCTTTAAAGAAGCGCAATTTTCCGGCTATGGTATCTAAGGCTTCGTCCCAGGAAATCTCCCGGAAATCGCCGTCCGGTTGGCGTTTTAGCGGGGTCAGGATTCTATCGGGCGAATGGGTGCGTTCCACGTAGCTTAGACCTCGTAAGCAGACCCCTTCCGGCGCGGCCAGGTTTTCCGGGTTAGCTTCGACTTTACAGATGCGGTTATTTTCCACATAGACTTTCATGCTGCAGGTGCTGTAGCAGTTTCTTGGGCAAGCGGTCGAATAAATTTTCATAGCATATTATACCAGATTTTTCTTTTTTTTGTCTGTCGCCCCGGCTCGTGATTATAACATCGCAAACATTTACCCGAATTTGTTCCAGCGTTGCTGCAAGGGACGTTTTTTTTATTTTTGGCTGTTAGCTCTTGACTACTACCGGGTTTTGCTTTATATATTAACTTAATAATTCCCAAAATAAAAAAATCATAATGAAAAACTTGGAAAAAAAGTTCTCTATATTAGAAAAATTTAAAACTTCGGAACACGCTTTCATGATCGTTATCCCGAT